>JAPSJG010000080.1 GCA_031178305.1 Sinorhizobium sp. | reverse complement strand
ACGGAGCGTCGCCGCCAGAACACCTATATCGGCTCGCTGACGGACTGCACCGTCCACACCACCCAATATTGTCAGGCCAAGCTCTGAGACCATGACGAGGCGCGTAAGTTTTCCGCCCGCGTCCTCAACTATCGGGAATCGTCGTTGAAAATGACCGCCTTCGTCTCCTCCGCCATCCTTGCGCTCAGGCTCCTGTTCGTCACCGGCCTGCTGATGGCGCCGATCGGAGCGGTCGCTTACAACAAGGCCAGCACCTCCGGCATCGGCAAGAATGGCGCCGGCTTCGTGCTCTTCATAACGCTCCAGCGCCAGGCGATGAGTTGATCCTCCATAGCGGCGAGCGTCTTTCCAGACCCGCGAAGATCGCTTAGCACTTTGCTCTCGCGCCGGAGCAATTTTTTTCTTGCACATGGCTCCGCGCTTCGCTCCTTTCTCGCATTGGAAGGAGCGCAAACATGTCCGCATTCGCCATTTATTTTCTTGCCGCGCTGGCCGAAATCGCCGGGTGCTTTGCCTTCTGGGCCTGGCTGAAGCTTGGCAAGTCCGTCTGGTGGCTGGTGCCCGGCATGGGATCGCTGGCGCTTTTTGCCTGGCTTCTGACAATGATCGATACGGCGGCCGCGGGCCGCGCCTATGCGGCTTACGGCGGCGTGTACATCGCGGCCTCGCTCTTATGGCTATGGGTCGCGGAAGGCGTCAGCCCGGACCGATGGGATATTACCGGCATGGCTGTGACACTCGTCGGCAGCACGATCATCCTTGCTGGACCCCGTTGAACGAGCAGCACCTGAAAACCGTGTATCTGTCGTTTGCTTGTCAGAAGTCGCGGCCTATAATGCGACATGGACAAACGAATCTCTTCAAATTCCGCCCTCTCCATCTCCACACCTGAAGCCTTCGAGCCGCAATCCTTCGATAATCCGGCCGAAGCGGTCGATTGCCTGGAGGCGCTTTACGAGCGCAATACGCGCTTTCTGCGCGAGGCTTTCGAGGGATTGGGAAAGAGCGGCAGGCCGCTTACCCGTTTCCGCGCCTGCTATCCGCAAGTCAGTATCGAGACCAGCAGCTTCGGCCATGTCGATTCGAGGCTGTCCTTCGGCTATGTCAGCGCACCCGGCGTCTACACGACGACGATCACCCGTCCAAAGCTATTCCGCCATTATCTGAAGGAGCAGTTCGGCCACCTTATCCGCAACCATGGCGTCAGCGTCGTCGTCTCGGAGTCGGCGACCCCGATCCCGCTGCATTTCGCTTTCGGCGAAAACGCCCATGTCGAAGCATCGGCGGCGGAAAGCATCGACATTCCGTTGCGCGACCTGTTCGATGCCCCGGATATCACGACGACCGACGACGAGATCGCCAATGGTTCCTATGAGCCCGGTCCGGGCGAGCCCTCGCCGCTCGCCCCCTTCACCGCACAGCGCATCGACTATTCGCTCGCCCGGCTCAGCCACTACACCGCAACCAGCGCCACGCATTTCCAGAATTTCGTGCTCTTCACGAACTACCAGTTCTATGTCGACGAGTTCTGCGCATGGGCGCGCCAGCAGATGGCCGAAGGCGGCAACGGCTACACAGCCTTTGTCGAGCCCGGCAACATCACCACAGTGGCAGGTGCCGACAAGCCCGAGAACGACTATTCTCTCGCCCGCCTGCCGCAGATGCCGGGATACCATCTAAAGAAAAAGGGCCACGGCGGCATCACCATGGTCAATATCGGCGTCGGCCCGTCAAACGCAAAGACGATCACCGACCACATCGCCGTCTTGAGGCCCCATGTGTGGCTGATGCTCGGTCATTGCGCCGGACTTCGCAATAGCCAAAGGCTCGGCGATTACGTGTTGGCGCATGCCTACATGCGCGAAGACCATGTGCTCGACGACGATCTCCCGGTCTGGATTCCCCTGCCGGCACTCGCGGAGGTTCAGGTCGCCCTGCAGGATGCGGTGGCGGAAGTGACCGGCTACAAAGGATACGATCTCAAGCAGATCATGCGCACCGGGACCGTCGCAACGATCGATAACCGCAACTGGGAACTGCGTGACCAGCGCGGCCCGGTCAAGCGGCTCTCGCAGGCGCGGGCCATCGCGCTCGACATGGAGTCCGCGACCATCGCCGCCAATGGCTTCCGCTTCCGGGTGCCCTACGGAACGCTGCTCTGCGTGTCCGACAAGCCACTGCACGGCGAGTTGAAGCTGCCGGGCATGGCGACCGCCTTCTATCGCACGCAGGTGAGTCAGCATCTGAAGATCGGCATTCTGGCGCTGCAGAAGCTCGCGGCCATGCCGCCGGAAAAATTGCATTCGCGCAAGCTCAGGAGCTTTTACGAGACGTCGTTCCAGTAGCGAGCGCGTACAGCGCCGTGCGTCCTTCAGGACGCCCAAAGAGCGCTGTAGCACTTTGAATTGCTGCCGAGGCCGATTTAAGGAGACATGCAATAGAGCGGCATGCTCACTTGCGTTCGCGCCGCTCTATGCCTTTGTTTTTGCCGCATGTGTGCGACGTCAGGTTGATTCCACCTGTCTGCGAAATGCTCTAATTCTTCGGTTTCAGCACGAGCGACAGCAGCGTGCCGGCGGCAGCCGAGACGATGACGAGCAGATGCGCGTTGACGCTCGCCCGGCCGAGCACCCCAAGCGTCGCTGGATCGCCCGCAGCGCCGAACGAAACGGCGCCGGCGACGATCGCTGCCGCATAGGTGCCGACGCCTGCCGGCGCATGCACCGGGAGAACCGAGGACAGTTCGCCGCCGAGCGCCCCGCCGAAGGAGGCGGCAAACGGAGCCACCCCCATAATGGCGAGCACCCAGGCGAGAATCACCACCTTGACCGCCCAGTTCAGCAGCGTCATCGCCCATGCCCGCAGGAATGCCGAAACGTGATCCGGCAGACCGGCCTCGACTTCCGCGAGATAGGGCGCGAGCCTGGCCGGGGCCACGCGGCGCGCCACGGCAAGAACTCTTGTTTTGAGCAGAAAGAACACGAGCGGCGAGATGAAGGCCGACAGCCAGGCGACCCACCAGGCCGCCTGCTGGCTCCGCCCGATCACGAGGCCAATCGCCGCCACGATGAGGAGCGCGTGCAGGTCGAGGAGCCGCATGAAGAAGAGCGCCGAGGTGCTACGTATCAGCGGAACGCCGAATTCGGAGCGCATCAGCAACGGAAAGCTCGTCTCGCCCGCCCTGAAGGGCAGCATGATGTTGAGGAGGTTGTGGATTTGGGTGAGGCGCAGCAGCGTCAGGAACCGACCGGCGGTCTCATCGGGAAAGTAGTCGTAGATTCGGTAGCAGCGCACGAGATAGGTGGCGACGAGGAGTGCAAGCGCCGAAAGCACCGGTGCCGGACCGACCTCGGACCATTGCCGCACCAAGTTGAGCCATCCCCAGATCCACTCGACGAAAGTGGCGTAAGCCGCGACCGCCGCCAGGGAAATCAGCGCCATGCGGTTGCGCGCAATCCACGATGGCCGACCGAACTGCCAGTCCGAATTCATGAGATGCCGACTTCCTCTAGCGGGCGAGCGATTTCCCTGTTGGTTACTACTGGCAACTGTGCAAGAAAGCCAGAGACAGCAGATCGCGGAGATCACCCTTGAATCAGAGAGAAGAACCCGCTCAAGCACTGACCGGTGTCGTGCGAAGCGTCGAATTGTCCATCGTCGTGCCGGTGTTCAACGAGGAGGAAAGCGTTCAGCCTTTGATCGATCGCATCTGCGAGGCAATGGTCGGTTTCGACAACTCATGGGAGCTGATCCTGGTGGACGACGGCAGTACCGACCGAACCTTGCCGAACGCCCGCAAGGCGCTTTCACGCCCGGGGTTGCAATTGAAGATCATAGAGTTGCAGAGGAACTTTGGCCAGACCGCGGCCATGCAGGCGGGGATCGACGCCGCGGGCGGTCGATTGATCGCCACGCTCGACGGAGACCTGCAAAACGATCCGCGAGACATCCCGCTAATGGTGGACGCGATCGAGGCGCGCGAACTAGACCTGCTCGTCGGCTGGCGAAAGAACCGCCGGGACGGCCTGCTGCTTCGCAAGATTCCCTCCTGGTGCGCCAATTACCTGATCGGCAAAATTACCGGCGTGAAGCTGCACGACTATGGCTGCAGTCTTAAAATCTATCGCGGCGCCATCATCAAGCAGGTAAAGCTCATGGGGGAAATGCACCGCTTCATCCCCGCATGGGTGGCTGGCGTCGTGCCCAGCAGCCGCATCGGCGAAATGGCCGTGACGCATCACACCCGCCATTTCGGCAACTCGAAATATGGCATCTCGCGGACTTTCCGCGTCATCCTCGACCTGCTCGCAGTGCTGTTCTTCATGCGCTACAAAGCGCGGCCTGGCCACTTCTTCGGCTCGATCGGGCTGGCCGCCGGCGGCCTCAGCACGCTCATCCTCATCTATCTTGCCATAGACAAGTTCATCATGGGCAATGACATCGGCACCCGGCCGATGCTGCTCGTCGGCATCATGCTCTTCCTTTCCTCGATCCAGCTCATCACCACCGGCATTCTCTCGGAAATGATGGCGCGCGCATACTTCCGTGACGATGAGACGGCGAGCTATATCGTGCGGCAAGTCTTCGACCAGGAACCGCCGCATGCTTGACATCGTCGAACGGCGACCGAATGCGGCTATCCTGGTTCTCGCAGGCTATTTCCTGCTGTGCATCGTACTGCGGATGGCAGCGTCTAATTCGCTCGAGATCGACGAGGCGGAGCAGGCGTTCCTGTCGCAGTTCCTGCGGCTCGGATACGGTCCTCAGCCGCCCTTCTACAACTGGCTGCAATATGGGCTTTCGCAGGCGATCGGCACCTCCCTTGCGACGATGACGCTCTTGAAAAACGGGCTTCTGTTCCTCTGCTGTCTCTTCTACGGCCTCGCCGCCCGGCTCGTCCTTGCAGACCGGCGCCTGTCGGCGATCGCGATGTTCGGCGTGCTCAGCATGCCGCCGGTTTTCCTGCTGGCGCAACGGGACCTCTCCCATACGGTGGCCGCCCTCTTTGCCGTCTCGCTTTTTCTGTACGGGTTCCTCAGAACGCTCACACGCCCGAGCCTCTTTTCCTATCTGCTGACCGGCATCGCCGTCGGTATCGGTGTAATCTCGAAGTACAACTTCGTGCTTATTCCCGTCGCCGCCATCGTCGCCATCCTGCCGGAACGGGACCTGCGCGCGCGGATTTTCGACTGGCGAATTCTCGCAGCGATCGCCGCCGCCGGCGTGATCGCGACGCCGCACGGGATGTGGGTATTGCAAAATCTCGACGCCGCCTCGTCCCCTACCCTGAACGAGATGAAGGAGCGCGAGACAGAAGGGCGTCTCCTGCAGGCGTTCCACGGCGTCGCCGCACTGGTTTCGGCAACGATCGGCGGCAGTTTCGTTACCGTGCTGCTCCTCGGCATTTTCGCCCGCGGCAAGATCCGGCTGATCTGGCACGCGGAAAGCCAGTGGACTCGCATTGTCGGGCGGATGATTGCGTTTTCTCTCGTCGCGGTGCTGCTGATCGTGCTCGGCGTGGCCGCGACGCATGTTCGCGAGAAGTGGCTGGTCCTCTATCTGGTCCTGCTGCCGCTCTACCTCTGTCTCAAGATCGAGGCCGCAAGGATCGATCCGGGCCAAGGCTTCAGGCTCTTCGCGCCCCTGATCGTGACCATTGTCCTCGGAGCGCTCATCATCGTCTCCTCCCGGGCCCTGGTGCGCCCCTGGTTCGGCGATTATTCCCGCCTGAACATCCCCTATGCAGCCTTTGCCGAGGCCGTGGCAAAGATGGAGGGGCGCAAGCCTGCATTCGTGCTCACCAATGACAAGCAGATCGCCGGCAATATTCGCACGCATTTCGACGGGGCAACGGTTGCCATCCCCTCGATCCTGGAAGCCGTCCCGCTCGACGAAAGGAAAAGACCGCTGCTGGTGGTCTGGCGCAGCGGGGCCAATCCAGGGCCGCATATTCCCGACGCTCTCGAAGGGGCACTCAAGGCTCTCGGGGTGGAGGGGAATGGCAAGGAGCGGCGGGACCTTGCATTGCCCTATATCTACGGCTCCGGTGCGGATCGATACGGATTCAGTTACATCTGGCTCAACGATTAGAGCATTCTGCAGTCAGGTGGAATCACCTGACGTCGCACAAACGCGGCAAAAACATAGGGATAGAGCGGCAGCGCGAACGCATGTGAGCGCCATCCCGCTCTACTGCATGTCTCCTTAGATCGACCTCGAATTAAGGACAAAGACATGCAGCGATTCAAAGTGCTACAGCGACCTTTGCGCGTCCGCGCGACGCTGTAGTAGCCGGATGATGCAGGCGAAATCTACTGGTCGCCCGTGCCAACGAGCAGCTTCAATTCGCCCGGGTGGACACGCAGGGCGATGTCGCGCCGCGCAATCGGCAGAAGCTCGCCGTCGATGACGCAGTTGATCTTGCGGTCCACCTTAGGGAAATGCAGATCGACGGCGATTGCGCTCATTTCGGTAATCAGGGGGCTCGCCCGGAAGCGCCCACGCAAGATATCGAAGGCCAGTTTCGCCACGCCTGCGGGTTTCAGGGGCGGCGCCGTATAGAAGCCGAGGTGACCAGCGGTCACGTCATCCGCATACATCAGCGTCGTGTGACCGAAATGGTTGTTCGAAACCGAGATCTGCGAGACATGGCGTCGCTCACGATGGCCATCGGCGTCGAATTCGATCTCGAAGTCCGGCGGATTGAAGATTACACCGATGGCTGCACGCGTACTGGCGCCGATCTTTCCGATGCGTGATGCGAATCGATAGGCATTGCGGTAGCGCACCAGGCGAGCATGAAGTCCCATGGAGAACTGATGCACGAAGGCCCGGCCGTCTGCACTGCCGATGTCGCCGTCGATGATTCTTCCATTTGCGAGAACCTCCGGCACTTTCCAAATATCGATCGGCAGTTTCAACGACCTGGCGAATAGGTTCATCGTGCCCGCGGGGATAATGCCGAGTGGCATGCCACTCTTCCAGGCGACACCGGCGGCGGCGGAAATCGTCCCATCGCCGCCGCCGGCGATGATCGCATCGAGATCGCCGCGCCGGCAGGCCGTCTCCAGCTCCTCACGCATTTCACCCGCCCCGACGACGGCGATTTCTATCTCGTGCCCGGCCGCATGAAAGGCCGCCTCCACCGCCCTGCCGTAGGCCACCATGTCCGTCGTGCGAAATGTTCCTCCATCCCGATTGAAGATGGCTCCAAGCTTCATGAATTCTCCGTTGGCAGAGGCTCCGCATCTCAGATAAGCGCTGTGGCAGTCGTTTCCAGAGGAGCTACTGCAAGTCTCCTCTCGAATTGGCGCGTTTTAAGGGCTTGCGACGCTTCAAGACGCTACAGATGGTCGCCTCTTACGCGCGATCGAATTCGGCCGCGGCGCCGCTCCATCATCCATCGACTTCGCGGTCGCCGTCAGAAGGAAGGAAGCTTCAGGGCCTGCCAACTCAGAGTGCTACAGGGATCATTGCGCGTCTGATAAGACGCGCGGTGCCCCGGGCATAAACTGGAAATACGAGAGCGACCCGAGGCAGTTGTCTCGGATCGCTTTGCTCTTGCGGGATTTCGATCGGTTCCGTCGCGACCAGATCGGCGGCAAGGTCGCGCGCCGTTTCAGCCGTGGACGATCTCCAGGTGCCGCTGCAGCCGGCGGCCATACGCCTGGCTGACGCGGTCGAAGATGATCGCGATGCCGACGATGGCGAGGCCATTGAAGATTCCAAGCGTGAAATACTGGTTCGCGATTGCCTTCAAGACCGGTTGCCCCAGGCCCTGAACGCCGATCATCGAGGCAATAACCACCATGGCAAGCGCCATCATGATGGTCTGGTTGATACCCGCCATGATCGTCGGCAGCGCCAGCGGCATCTGCACGTTCTTCAGCTTCTGCCAATTCGACGAACCGAAGGCGTCCGCCGCCTCGAGCACGTCCTTGTCGACCAGTCGGATGCCGAGATTGGTCAAGCGGATCATCGGCGGAATAGCGTAGATGACAACGGCGATCAGGCCTGGCACCTTGCCGATGCCGAGCAGCATCACAACGGGAATGAGGTAGACGAAGCTCGGCATCGTCTGCATCACGTCGAGCACCGGGTTGACGACATTCTGAAACCGATCGGAGCGCGACATGATGATGCCGATCGGGATACCGATCGCGATCGACAGCACCGTACAGACGAAGATCATCGAGATCGTCTTCATCGTGTCGTCCCACATGTCGAAATAGCCGATGAAGAGAAGCGTCGCGATGCAGCCCGCGACGATTTTCCAGTTGCGGCTGGCGAACCAGGCGATGAGCGCGACCAGGAGGAGAATGATCGGCCAGGGCGTGCGCGTCATGAAGCGCTCGGACTCGATCAGGAAAAACTGCAGAGGATTAAAAAACGACTCGATGCTGTCGCCATAGGCGCGCGTAAAGGCCCGGAAACTTTCGTCGATCACCTTTTTGAGATCCCGAAGCCGGCCGTCATCCATGTGCGGAAATCTGGTCAACCATTCCATCTCTATTCCCCTTCGCAATCGTCAAGGCGGCTCGCCATTCTTGTTCTTTGCCGCCGACAGCACCCTCGGCGAGGGAGCCACAAAAGGCTGCAGTTCGAGAGAACAACAACCTATGAAGCGAGAGCGGCGCGCAAGCCGGCGCGCCGCTCCACAGCAAGGTTTTGGGTCAGAGGGCCGCCTTGACCTTCTCTGCCACTTCCGGCGAGACCCACTTGGTCCAGATGTCCGGGTTTTCCTCGAGGAAGTGCTTGGCGCCCTCCTCGCCGCTTGCCTGGTTGTCGGTCATCCAGGCCATCAGCTTGTTGACCACGTCGTTCGACCATGCGCGGGTGTTGAGGTATTCCATGGCCGGGCCGGCACGGTCGGCGAAGGCTTTCGTCACCAGCGTCTGCACCGTGTCCTTCGGCCAATCGTTCTTCTTCGGATCCGGGCAGTCGGCTACCGTATTGCAACGCTTCCACTCTGCGGCGTCGTGCGGAACACCATGGTCGAGCTTCACCATCTCGTATTTGCCGAGCAGTGCCGTCGGAGCCCAATAGTAGCCGACCCAGCCCTGCTTACGCTCGTAGGCCTTGGCGACCGACCCGTCGAGGCCGGCCGCAGAACCGGTATCGACAAGCGTGAAACCTGCGGCTTCGGCGCCGTAGGCCTTGTAGAGCTGCGTCGTCACGACCGTGCCGCCCCAGCCCTGCGGGCCGTTGAAGATGGCGCCCTTGCTCGGATCTTCCGGATCGGGGAAAAGTTCCTTGTGCTTCAGCACGTCATCAATCGTCTTGACGTCTGGATGCTCGTCGGCGATGTATTTCGGCATCCACCAGCCTTGGACGCCGCCTTCGGAGAGCGCGAGTGCTGCACCGACGATCTTGCCTTCATCGAGACCGCGCTTGACGACGTCCGGCAGAAGATCGACCCAGCCTTCCGGTGCGATGTCGGGATCGCCCTTCTCGATCATCGAGGTGATGGTCGGCACCGTGTCGCCGACTACCAGATCGGCATTGCAGCCATAGCCTTCCGTCAGGATGAACTTGTCGACGCTCGCCAGCACCTCCGCGCTCTGCCAGTTCATGTTGGCAATGGTTACATCACCGCATTCCTGCGCCGACGCCGCCGCAGTGCCCAGTCCGAGCAGACCAGCAGCCAGGCATGTCGTTGCTAGAAATTTTTTCATTTTTCAGTTCCCTCTGTTCCGACGGTGTATTCAAGCAAACTGCCAAACCTAACCGCATCGGCCGGCAGCGAATGGAACAAGCCTGCTCCAGCCCAAGACTCTGGACACAACCGCTTGCAAAGCCATGAATCCATACTCCCGATTCATGGCTCCTGTCATTGCTATCGGGTCTTTCCGGCACACACTTGCCCATTTGCGTCAGCAATTGCCCTGACGACCATTTTGGCGACAAACACAGATAATTAAAGGCCTAATCTTCACATGGAAGCTGCCCGAAGGGCCTTGGGTTTCTTCAATGCCGCCGTCCGCGCGGATACATCCTGATGCCAGGAATGCGGCCATGCTGCGTCCAGCACGCTCCGGGCGGCACGCCTTCCCGAACATTCACATGTTCGGATAGACCGGGCCTTCGCCCCCTTGTGGCGGCACCCAGTTGATGTTCTGGTTCGGGTCCTTGATGTCGCAGGTCTTGCAGTGGACGCAGTTCTGGGCGTTGATGACGAAGGTCAGCTGCCCGTCCTTCTCCACCCATTCATAGACGCCTGCGGGACAGTAGCGGGTCGACGGGCCGGCGTAGACGTCATATTCGGAACGCTTCTGCAGATCCCAGTCCTTGACCTGAAGGTGGACCGGCTGATCCTCCTCGTGATTGGTGTTCGACAGGAACACGGAGGAGAGACGGTCGAAGGTCAGTACCCCGTCAGGCTTCGGATACTCGATCTTCTGATGCTTCGACGCCGGCTCGAGCGACTGGGCATCGGTCTTGCCGTGCTTCAGCGTGCGGAAGAAGGAGAAGCCGAAGAGCGTGTTCGTCCACATGTCGAGACCGCCGAGCGCAACGCCCACCGCCGTGCCGAAGCGCGACCAGAGCGGCTTGACATTCCGCACCTTCTTCAGGTCCTGGCCGATGGCGCTGTCGCGCCAGCCGCGTTCGATCTCGATCGGCTCGTCGTTGGCGCGGCCGGCGGCGATCGCCTCCGCCAGTTTTTCCGCGGCGAGGATGCCGGAGAGCACCGCGTTATGGCTGCCCTTGATGCGCGGCACGTTGACGAAACCGGCCGAGCAGCCGATCAACGCACCGCCGGGGAAGGAGAGCTTCGGCACCGACTGCCAGCCGCCCTCGGTGATGGCGCGGGCGCCATAGGAGAGCCTTTTTCCCCCCTCAAAAGTGCCGCGGATCGCCGGATGCGTCTTGAATCGCTGAAACTCCTCAAAGGGATGGAGATATGGGTTCTTGTAGTTCAAGTGCACGACGAAGCCGACGGCGACGAGATTGTCTTCGAGGTGATAGAGGAAGGAGCCGCCGCCGGTCTTCATGTCGAGCGGCCAGCCGAAGGAATGCTGCACGAGGCCCGGCTTGTGGTTCTCCGGCTTCACCTCCCAGAGCTCTTTGAGCCCGATGCCGAATTTCGGCACGTCGCGGCCCTCGTCGAGCTTGTACTTGGCGATCAGTTGCTTGGCGAGCGAGCCGCGCACACCCTCGCCGATCAGCGTGTATTTGCCAAGCAGCGCCATGCCGCGGGCATAGTTCGGACCCGGCTCGCCGGAGCGTTCGATGCCCATGTCGCCGGTGGCGACGCCGATCACCGCGCCCTCGTCATCATAGAGCACTTCGGTGGCGGCAAAGCCCGGATAGATCTCGACGCCGAGCGCCTCGGCATGGGTGGCGAGCCA
>JAPSJG010000517.1 GCA_031178305.1 Sinorhizobium sp. | reverse complement strand
GTGCGCGAGCACATGGAGTCAATCGGCGCACGCGGGCTATTCCTGGTCGGGATCGATCCGAGCAAGACTCTCGGCGACTGGCTCGCGGAAAGCCGCACGCCCGTGATCCTCGTCAACGGCACCGACCCTGAGCTTCGCTTCGACTGCGTCTCTCCGTCGAACTTCTTCGGCGCCTATGCCGCGACACGGCGGCTCATCGACGCCGGCCACCGACGCATCCTGCATCTCACCGGATCGCATCGGCAAACGATCCGCGAGCGCATACGCGGTTTCGAAGCGGCCGTCGCCTCGGTTGGCGGCGAGGCACGCGTCATCCAATTGCCGTTCGCAACCAATGCGAGCATCGAGGCCCATGAGGCAACGCTCGCCGCACTCGCCGAGGACGCCGGCTTCACGGCCGCCTTCTGCATGAACGACTTCGTTGCCGTCGGCGTGCTTGAAGCTGTCACAGAGGCCGGCCGGCGTGTGCCGGAGGATTTCGCGATCGTCGGCTTCGACGACCTCCCCTGCGCCGAGTTGGCAAATCCGCGTCTGGCGACGATGCGCGTCGACCGCGTGGCGCTCGGCCGCGAGGCGGTCGCCATGATGCAGTTCCGCTTCCGCAATCCGGACGCGCCGGCCCGGCAGGTTTCGCACGCCGTCATTCCAGTCTCCGGCGGCACGATCGAGGAGGGCCGCGCATGACCCATGAGCCTGCCGGCGCCAACCCGCTTTCCGGCAATCCGCTCGAAACGCGCGCCGACATGCAGCGCGCGCTGCTCGGCCTCTTCGATCCGCTCTTGCCATACTTTTCCGCCGGCAATGCCCGGGTCCGCCTCGATGCCGCCGCTGCGCATTTCGACCGGGCCGCCGCCGACCTCGAAGGCTTCGCAAGGCCGCTCTGGGGTCTTGCACCCTTTGCTGCGGGCGGTGGTCACTTCGCCCATTGGGACCGCTATGCCGAGGGCATCGCCAATGGCACCGATCCGGACCATCCGGAATATTGGGGCACCATCCATGGGCGCGACCAGCGCATGGTCGAGCTTGCGGCGCTGGGCTTTGCGCTTGCCCTTGTGCCGGAGAAAATATGGAACCCGTTGCCGCCCCGTGCGCGCGACAATCTCGTCGCCTATCTCCTCCATGTTCGCCAGTTCGACTATGCTGAAAACAACTGGAAGTTCTTCCGCATCCTGGTCGATATCGCGCTCGACCGGCTTGGGGTCGCATACGACCGCAGCCGCACCGAGCAATACCTCGAAGAACTCGATGGCTTCTACATCGCCGACGGCTGGTACCGCGACGGCAATTTCCGGCGCATCGACCATTACATCCCTTTCGCGATGCATTTCTACGGGCTGATCTACTCGCGCCTCGTAGAGGATGACCATGCAAAGCGCTACCGCGAGCGGGCTTTCTCCTTCGCCGGGGATTTTCGCCATTGGTTCGCGGAGGACGGCGCAACCCTTCCCTTCGGCCGCAGCCTCACCTATCGCTTCGCCTGCGCCGGGTTCTGGTCGGCGCTCGCATTTGCCGACCTTGAAGTCATGCCCTGGGGCGAGATCAAAGGTCTGTGCCTTCGTCACTTGCGATGGTGGGCGGACAGGCCGATGACGCATCGCGACGGCGTTCTGTCGATCGGCTACGGCTATCCCAACCTCCTGATGTCTGAAAACTACAATTCGGCGGGATCGCCCTATTGGGCGTTCAAGGCTTTCCTGCCGCTTGCCGTCGGCGAGGATCATCCGTTCTGGGCGATTTCGGAGAAGACGGCTGCCCCACACGATCAACCCGTCGTGCAGCGCCATCCGGGCATGGTGATGATGCCCTGCAAAGGCGATGTGGTGGCGCTTGTCTCCGGCCAGGAAAACCTGCAGATGCGCTTCGGCCCGGAGAAGTACGCGAAATTCGCCTATTCGACCCGCTACGGCTTCAGCGTCGAAAGCGACGAGCGCGCCTTTGCCGGCGGCGCCTTCGATTCCATGCTCGCATTCAGCAATGACGGCGTCCACTATCGGGTACGCGAAACCAACGAGCAGGCCCGGCTTGCCGGGAATGTGCTTTTCTCCAGATGGTTCCCATGGCCGGACGTCGTCGTCGAAACCTGGCTCGTGCCTTCTTCGCCCTGGCATGTCCGGGTGCACAGGATCACCACGCCACGGACCCTGTTTACCGCCGAAGGCGGTTTTGCCATTGCGAGACGGGATCTTGAGGCCGACACACTCGTGGCCGCACAGGGGTCGGCCTACACGATCGGGGCGGAGGACTTCAGCGGCATCCGCGACGTCGCTTCGACGGTTCCGCGCGAGGGCCTCGTGCAGAAGGCGCCGCCGAACACGAACTTGATCGTCGCAAGGACGCTGGTGCCGCAATTGCGGGCCACGGTCACGGCAGGGAAGTCCATTCTCGGCTGCGCCGTGATCGCGATCCGGGACACCGCCGCCGTCGGGAGCCTCTGGCCCTCCGCCCCGGCCGCGCCGGACATCGCCGAACTCGATGCGCTTGCAGAACAGAGCGTGATGGTCAGCGTCATCGAAGCGCCGGGGCGACTGCCGTGACCCGCTCCGCGATCGCCTTTGCGATGCGAACCGAGCGGACACAGCACGTCTTCACGCCGGCGCTCCTGCGGCGACTAGGCGAGATTGCACGGATCCTCGACGAAGAGCCGATGACCCGTTTCGACGACGAGCG
>JAPSJG010000079.1 GCA_031178305.1 Sinorhizobium sp. | reverse complement strand
AGATACCGCTGGCGCTGTTGATCGAAACCGTTCGGGAGATCGTCGCGGCCATCGATCTCCCGCTTTCGGTGGACTTCGAAGGCGCCTATTCGGAGGACCCCGCTCAAGGAGCCGCCAATGTGGCTGAAGTCATCGATGCTGGCGCCATCGGCATCAATTTCGAAGATCAGGTCGTTGGCCGGGGCGGCCTTCACCCGACGGATAGGCAGGTTGCCCGTATCCGTGCCATTCGCGACATGGCGGAACGCCAGGGCGTCCCTCTTTTCATCAATGCGCGCACCGACCTCTTCCTGCAGGAGAGCGACGTATCCCGCCAAGCCGCACTGGTCGATGAGGCGATCGCCCGGGCGAGGGCCTATGCCGGAGCGGGCGCGAGCGGCTTCTTCGCACCGGGACTTGTCGAGGCGGACCTGATCGCGAAGCTCTGCGCAGCTTCACCGCTGCCGGTGAACGTGATGATGAAGCCCGGAGCGCAGGACCTCTCCATCCTTGCCACCGCCGGCGTCAGCCGCGTCAGCTATGGGCCATTTCCCTACCGGGCGATGATTGCCTGGCTGCGCGGCGAGGCGGAGAAGGCATATGGGAAGTAGAGGGAATCTTTCCCTCCCAACCCCTCCCCACAAGAGGGAGGGGCTTTCTGGGCCGCGCTCTCCGCCTTTGCCTCGACCCTTCCGCCAGACGCAGATGCTAAGGCAGGCGAGCGCTGCGGGTACCTAGCTCCTCCCCCTTTGGGGGAGGGGTCGACGCCGCAACTATAAGCCGAAAATCCGCGCCTTCACGCCCACACCCTTATGGCACAATCAGCGTGCCGGCGCCGTGTTCGGTGAAAATCTCGAGCAGCACCGAGTGGGCAGTCTTGCCGTTGAGGATGACGACGCCCTGGACGCCCGCCTTGATCGCGTCGATGCAGGTCTCGACCTTCGGGATCATGCCGCCCGAAATCGTGCCGTCGGCGATCAGCGCGCGGGCTTCGGCGACCGAGAGCTCTTTGATGAGCTCGCCTTGCTTGTTGAGGACGCCCGGAACGTCGGTCAGGAACAGCAGGCGAGTGGCGTTGAGCGAGCCGGCAATCGCGCCGGCGAAGGTGTCGGCATTGATGTTATAGGTGTGGCCGTCGCGGCCGGGCGCCACCGGGGCGATGACAGGGATCATCTCCGAGCGCGCGAGCAGATCGAGGAGCGTCCGGTCCACCTCGACCACTTCGCCGACGAAGCCGAGGTCGAGCACACGTTCAATGTTGGAATCCGGGTCGCGGATGGTCTTCTTCGCCTTTTCCGCAAAGACCATGTTGCCGTCCTTGCCGCACAACCCGATCGCCCATTCGCCGGTCTGGTTGATAAGCGCGACGATCTCCTTGTTGATCGAGCCGGCGAGCACCATCTCGACGATTTCAACGGTCTTCTGGTCAGTGACGCGAAGTCCGCCCTCGAATTTCGATTCGATGCCCATCTTGTTGAGCATGGCGCCGATCTGCGGGCCCCCGCCATGGACGACTATCGGGTTGACGCCGGATTGCTTCAAAAGCGCAATGTCGCTTGCAAAGGCCCGGCCGAGCTCCGGATTGCCCATGGCATGCCCGCCATATTTCACGACGATCGTCTTATTCTCGTAACGCTGCATATAGGGCAGCGCCTGGGCGAGCAGGCGTGCCTGGATTTCACTTTCTGATGCGGACATGGCGGACCCTCGAAAAATGTCGGCTGCTGTTTAGCGCAAGTCTCCGGCGGATGGAATGATCCGGACGCAACATAACGGCTTAATGACGGCGCTCCCAAGGCCCTGCCTGCGAAGCCTCTTGCTCCGGACGACCTTCAACCGCTTCAGGCCATCGCCAATGTGATTGACGAGACATATATTATGGCTGATCCTGCTCCGGATCCGGAATGAACGGGCATGGTCTCCTGATGTCGAGAGAGCACGTGGAGCGATGACGACGCAGAAGCGCGAAAGCGGGGATTCCCGCCGCGACGAAGTGATCGCAGGGGAATACGTGTTGGGCGTTCTATCCGCGGAAGACCGCCGGAAGGTCGAGGCGCGCATGGCATCCGACCGCAATTTTGCCGCCATGGTCTTCCGCTGGCAAAACAATCTCGCTGCCTTCGACGAAGCTTATGAACGTAGTGCGCAAGCGGTGCGTGGTTTTACGACCGTCGAGCACAGCGCCTCCGAGCCTCCGGTACGCTCTCGCGGCCTGTGGAATTCGCTGCCCTTCTGGCGCAGCCTCGCCCTTGCATCGCTCGCGGCCGTTACAGTTCTCGCCGCTTCTTCGGCGGGCCTCCTCGGTGGCGGGGAGGGTGCGTCGCTGGTTGCGGAACTTTCCGGAGAAGACAACGCCGTCAACCTCCTGGCACGTTTCGACGCGGCATCCGGACGCATGAGGGTGACGCCTGTTGCGGCCAGCCAGCCGGAGGAAAAATCCCTGGAGCTCTGGCTGATCCGAGGCTCGGAGCCCGCCGTCTCGCTCGGCGTGCTGCCACGGTCAGGCGAAGGGGAAATCCCGCTTGCGCCCGCAATGCGCCGGAATATCACCGTCGGCGCCACCCTTGCCGTCAGCGTCGAGCCGTCGGGCGGTTCGCCGACCGGCTCACCGAGCGGAGCGATCATTGCTCGCGGAAACGCGCGCTATCGCTAAAGTCGCTCATAGAATTTTTTTCAGAACGTGCCGGCCTGCGGCGACGGCGTCTGCGCATCCGTCAGCGCCGCCTGCAGCTTCTGCTCCTGCTCCGGCGAAAGCGAAGTCTTCAGCACGCGGCCGCGAAGCCCCGAGAGTTCCGCAAGAACTTTCTCAGGCTGGACCTTACGTACCAGAATGAACAATGCGGAAGAATTGTTCGGGATGGTCTTGCCGAGCGACTTGATGAAATCGTCATCGATGCCGTAGTCGACGAGCGAACCGGAAAGGGCTCCCGCACCGGCGCCGAGCGCGCCGCCCACTGCAAAGCCGGCGAGCGGGTTCAGGAAGAGCAAGCCGACGAGCCCGCCCCAGAGTGAGCCGGAGAGAAGACCCGAGGTGGCCCCGACTGCCGCGAGGTGGATGCTTTGCTTCAGATGCACCTTGCCTTCGGCGTCGCGCACCACCACGACCGCGTCCTCCAGATCGATCAGATATTCCTTCTTCAGGCTGTTGAGCTTCAAGAGTACCCTGTCGGCCTCTTCCGTCGAATCGAATCCCACCACGATCAAATCGGACATGTCTCCCTCCTGCCAATTGAGCCATGAACTATGGTCGCCAGCCGGAGATAGGGCGGCTTGCGGCTCAGGGTAGGGCCCGGTCATTGGTTGGGAGGAGTTCGCGATGTTTTACGGATCGAGCCGGCCCGAATTTGAGAGCGCGTCGAGGAGGTGTTCAGCGCGCGATGGCGAGTTCGATCGCAGCGCGCAATTCCTCTATGCCGGCGCCCTTTTCCGAGGATGTCGACAGGACTTCCGGAAAGGCGGCAGGACGCTTCCTGATCTTCTCGAGCGTTTCTTCAATGAGCCGCGGCACGCCCGCTGCCTTGATCTTGTCGGTCTTGGTCAGCACGATTTGATAGGACACTGCTGCCTTGTCGAGGAGTGACAGCACCTCCTCGTCGTTCTTCTTGATGCCGTGGCGGGCATCGATCAGCACATAGACGCGCTTCAGGGTCGAGCGGCCGCGCAGATAATCGAAGACCAGCTTGGTCCAGGCGTCTACCTGTTCCTTGGGCGCCTGGGCGTAGCCATATCCGGGCATATCGACAAGCGCCATCGGCGGGAGGTCGTCGGCTTCGCCGGAGTAGCCGTCCGGAACGAAATAGTTGAGCTCCTGGGTGCGGCCGGGCGTGTTGGAGGTGCGCGCAAGCCCCTTCTGACCGACGAGCGCATTGATCAGCGACGACTTGCCGACGTTCGATCGGCCGGCAAAGGCAATTTCGGTCGGGCCTTCGGGCGGCAGGAACTTCATCGACGGAACGCCGCGGATGAAGATCCACGGTTTTCCGAAGGCGGTGGAGGCGTTCTGATTGTTCTTTCCGGACATATACTGACATTCCTCTTCGGGCCGGCATCCGGCTTTTGCGGGCGCGTGTCAAGCACAGCGGCGGTTTAGCGAGGGTTACGACATGCAAAGCAAAAGCCCCGGACGCTCGATCCGGGGCTTTTTCGTGCGATAGCCGGCAAACCGCTATTCCGCCGGCTTGGGTTTCTTCGTGAACAGCGATTTCAGATTTTCAAAGAGTTCGATCTTCACGCCCTGGCGCTTCATGATGATCGACTGCTGGATGATCGACAGCAGGTTGTTCCAGGCCCAATAGATGACCAGACCCGCCGGGAACGATGCCAGCATGAAGGTGAAGACCACCGGCATCCAGGTGAACAGCATCGCCTGCGTCGGGTCCGGCGGCGTTGGGTTCATCCGCATCTGCAGGAACATGGTGATGCCCATGATGATAGGCCACACGCCGAGATGCAGGAACACCGGTACGTCGAAAGGCAGCAGTCCGAAGAGGTTGAAGATCGTCGTCGGATCGGGCGCGGAAAGATCCTGGATCCAGCCGAAGAAGGGTGCGTGGCGCATCTCGATGGTGACGTAGATCACCTTGTAGAGCGCGAAGAACACCGGGATCTGGATGATGATCGGCCAGCAGCCCGCCAGCGGGTTGATCTTTTCGTCCTTGTAAAGCTGCATCATCGCCTGCTGCAGCCCCATGCGGTCGTCGCCGAATTTCTTCTTCAGTTCCTCCATCTTGGGCTGGACCTTCTTCATATTTGCCATCGATGCATATTGCTTGTTGGCGAGCGGGAAGAAGATGAGCTTGACGACGATCGTCGTGATCAGGATCGCGATGCCGAAATTGCCGAACAGACGGAAGAAGTAATCCATCATTTTGAACATCGGCTTGGTGATGAAGTAGAACCAGCCCCAGTCGATCAGGCGGTCGAACTTCGGAATGGAGTAGGCGACCGCATAGTTATCGACGACCGGGACTTCCTTGGCGCCAGCGAAGACGAGATTCTTCACCTCCGCCGCCTGGCCGGGCGCGACCGTGATCTGATCGCCCTTGTAGTCGCTTTGATAGCGGGCGCGGCCGTCGGTGAAATGAGAGAAGCGGGTATCGAAGGGCGTTTCCTGCGGCGGAACGATCGTAGCGGCCCAATATTTGTCCGTGATGCCGAGCCAGCCGCCGGTCGACTTGCCTGGCTCGATCGTCGTTTCTTCCTCTGCGTCCGAATAGCCGACCTCCTGCAGGGTGTCGCCGGTCACGCCGACGAAGCCCTCGTGCAGGACGTAGATGCTTGGCGTCGTCGGCTTGTTGAAGCGCGTGACGCGACCGTAGGAGGAAAGCGAGACCGGTGTGGTGCCGGCATTCTTGATGCTGTCTACGACCTGGAACATGTAATGGTCGTCGACCGAGATCGTGCGGGTGAAGGTGATGCCCTTATCATTGGTGTGGGTCAGCGTCACCGGCGTGTTCGGCGTCAGCTTGTCGCCGCCGGAAAGCGTCCAGACAGTCTGCGGGCCGGGAACCGCTCCCGTCGCGTCGCTGCCGATATAGCCGAGCTCGGTGAAGTAGCCGTCGGCGGTTTCCGCGGGGCTGAAGAGCGTAATGATTGGGCTCTGCGGGTCAACCGTTTCGCGGTATTCCTTGAGCTTCAGGTCGTCGAAACGTGCGCCGGTCAGGTTGATGGAGCCGGAAAGGGCCGGCGTGTCGATCACGACGCGTGCAGACTTCGCCACGGCCTGGTCGCGGTCCGCTCCCGGAATCGCGCCGCCGGGCAGCGCCTGGCCCGGTGCAGCCTGCTGGGTACCCTGCTGCTGCTGCGCCTGCTGCGTCTGCTGCGTCTGCTGGGCCTGCTCCGCGGCGATCCGGTCCCGTTCGATCCTCGGATTGACATAGAAGAACTGCCAAGCAACGAGGATCAGCACGGACAGGGCGATCGCCACGAAATAATTGCGGTTGTTTTCCATCATGGTTTCCTGGAACCGGCCGGCGGCCGCTTCGGTTTCGGCTTGTTTTCGATGCGCTCCTGCAGCGCCCGCGTCAATGCGTCAAAACGGGCATTCAGGAGATCGCGTCGGGCGACAATCACATAGTCGTGTCCGGGTTTCATTGCAAACCCGGCGGAAAGCCGCACGGCTTCCTTGAGGCGTCGGCGCATGCGATTCCGCTCGACGGCGGTGCCATGTTTCTTTGTGACGGTGAAGCCGACGCGGGCTTCGCCTTCCGGGTCGTTCCGGTCAAGCACTTCGAGGAGAAATAACGGGCCTTTTCGGCTTTCGCCAGCCCTGACGGCCAAAAACTGCGGACGGCTTTTCAGCCGCCCGACAGGAACTTTGCGATTATCTGACATATGCCCGGTCATAAGATTCGGGCAGGCTCGGCTCAGGCCGAAAGACGCTTGCGGCCACGAGCCCGGCGGGCTGAGAGAACCTTGCGGCCACCCTTGGTAGCCATGCGTGCACGGAAGCCGTGACGGCGCTTGCGAACAAGCTTGGACGGTTGGTAGGTACGCTTCATTTATTTAATACCGCGGTGTGCGGCCCTTCTTGAGTTTGCGTTATGCAAGGAGCGTTTACGTTCGGGCATAGCTCCGCCCTTGGCGGCTCGACCGGACGTGCGCGGCTTATAGGTACAAAAGCCCCGGAAAGTCAATTCCTGCCGGAGCTGCCTGACAGTGTTGAAGCCTAGCCTGATCTCGCCTTAGGGCCGTAGCAGCCGCGGACCCTGAAATTTTAGGGGTTCGTATGCCCCCCTTTCGTTAACTCATATCATTTTAGCATTCTCTCATCTGCGTGTGAGATGCAGCTGATTTCGCGCTAAAGGCGAGTCTAGTGGGGAGGGGAGCAGGAATGAAAATTCGTGGAAAGATAAACCTGATCGTCGGCATCATGAGCCTGCTGGCGATCGCGATCACTGGCATGTCCTTGCTCATCGTCTCGGAATACAATGGCAAGCTTCGCCAGTTCCAGCACGCATCGGAACGAGCCTTCAAGGGCGAGCGCTTGAACCGGCTCGTGACGGCCGTGGTGATGGAATCGCGCGGTATCTATGCGTCGCCGACCATCGAGAAGGCAGCGCCCTTTGCCGAAGGTATAATCAAGAACCTCGAAAAGATCGACGGATTGCTGGCCGAATGGCGTCCGCTGGTTCCGGCCGACAAGCTATTGGCTTTCGACGCAGTTGTTAAACGTGCGGAAGAATTCAAGGCATTCCGGACGGAAACCGCGCGTCTCGGCAGGGAAGTGGCGCCGCAGGCTGCCAACGAGCAAGGCAACAACGAGGCAAACCGCGCAAACCGCAAGGCTTTCCAGGCGGAGATCGACGTCGTCGTCGATGCCGATCGCGAATCCCTTCAGGCGATTACTGTCGACCTCGATGGCTTCGAAGGCTGGATCGTTCTCCTGGTCCTCGGCCTTGCCGGCTTCGGAATGGCCGCCGGTATCGGTGCGGCCTACTACATCGCGACCAATCAGCTCAGCCGCCCGATCGTCGACCTGACCCAGAGGATGAAGCTCCTCGCCGGCGGCGATCTTTCGGTCGATGTGCCCTTTGCCGGCCGCAAGGATGAAATCGGTGACATGGCGGCGGCCGTCGAAGTATTCAAGGAGAACGGCCTTGCCGTGCGCGAGCTCAATGCCCAGGAAACGGCATTGCGCGAAAAAAGCGCCGACCTCCAGTCGAGCATCGGCGTCGTCGTCGCGGCGGCCGCGGCCGGCGATTTCACCAGGCGCATCGGCAAGGATTACGAGGACGACGATCTCAACCGCTTCGCAGCGAGCGTCAACGAACTGGTCGGCAGTGTCGACAGCGGCATCGCCGAAACGCGACGGGTGATCGCAAGCCTTGCGGCGGGCGATCTCACGCACAGCATGAACGGCCAGTTCCACGGCGCCTTCGCCGAACTGCAGAAGAATGTCAACGATGCGCTCTCGACGCTGCGGAAAACACTCAGAGAGGTGCGTGCGGCGACGGACACGATCAACGGCAACGCGTCCGAATTGCGTTCCGCCGCCGACGATCTGTCGAAACGCACCGAGCAACAGGCAGCCTCCCTCGAGGAGACGTCCGCCGCGCTCGACGAGATCACCGCGGCGGTGAAGAGCTCGACCGAGCGGGCGCAGGAAGCGACGGCGATGGTGACGGAAGCGAAGGAAAACGCGGCCGAATCCGCATCCGTCGTTCGGAACGCCGTCGAGGCCATGGGCCGGATCGAGCAGGCCTCCAGTGAGATCGGTCAGATCACAAACGTCATCGACGAGATCGCCTTCCAGACGAATCTCCTGGCGCTCAACGCCGGGGTCGAGGCGGCCCGTGCCGGCGACGCCGGTAAAGGTTTCGCCGTCGTCGCGCAGGAGGTCCGGGAGCTTGCCCAGCGCGCCGCCAGCGCCGCCAAGGACATCAAGGCGCTCATCTCTAAATCCGGCGACGAAGTGGCGACCGGCGTCAAGCTGGTGCAGGCGACGGGAGCCGCGCTTGGCGAGATCGAGACGCGCGTGCTCAAGATAAACGACCACATCCATTCGATCGCAACCGCCGCACGCGAGCAGTCGACCGGCCTCGGCGAGGTCAGCAGCGCCGTCAACCAGATGGACCAGGTGACTCAGCGCAACGCTGCCATGGTCGAGGAGGCGACGGCCGCCACGCACAAGCTCTCGGCGGAGGCGGACGGACTCGCGGGCCTCATCGCCTATTTCAAGGTCGATGGCGAACAGGTGCGTGTGCCGTCAGCGGCTAAAGAAACGAGCCGGCCCGTCGCATCGCCTGCGCGTCGGATGATGGGCACGGTGGCGCGCGCCTTCGGTGGCGGTTCGGCTGCCCCAGCCCGGGACGATTGGCAGGAGTTTTGATCTCTAACGGCATTGATTTGTAGAGCGACTCGTCAGAGCCCGCCGATCCGAAGGGAGCAGCGGGCTCTGCCGTTTCACAGCAAAGTGACTTGTCCCGGCTGTCCGTTCGCGCTGTCGTTTGCCGTACGACCGTTCGTCATGATCCCTCGTTCGCGCTGATCGAGGGCGGACACTTCGCCGAAAGCAGAACCGCATGAACCGCCCACCGAGCGACAGGGTAGAGGATAGAACGGCCCCGACCTCCTCGTCGCGCCAGCGGGCAGGCAAGCGCGCGCCGTGGCGTTTCGTCCCGTTCGCGCTACTCATTTCCGTCGGCGCGGCATCTTACGCGCTCGGCCTGCAGAACTATTTGTCGCTGGCGGCGCTCGTCGATCAGCGGGGGGCGCTCAGCGCCTATGTTGACGCAAATCCTATCCGAGCGGGCCTCGCCTTCTTTGCCGTTTATGTCGCTGTCGTTGTCTTTTCGATCCCCGCGGCTTCGGTGCTGACGATAACAGCGGGATTTCTCTTCGGCTGCATCATGGGAGGTGCCATCGCGGTCATAGCGGCTTCCCTGGGCGCCAGCCTTCTGTTCGTCGCGGCAAGCGGCGCCCTCAGCGGTATCATGCGCCGGCGCGCCGGGCGCTTTCTCGAGCGTCTCGCTGAAGGCTTTCGGAGTAACGCCTTCCACTACCTGCTGATCCTGCGGCTCGCGCCGATCTTTCCCTTCTTCATCGTCAATATCGCGCCGGCCTTCTTCGACGTGAAGCTACGCACTTTTGCCGTCGCGACCCTTATTGGCATCGTGCCGGGGACTTTTGCCTATGCCTGGCTTGGCTGCGGCCTTGACGACGTTATTGCCGATGCGGCGGCAAGCGGCCGCGCATTGTCGCTGTCCGATTTCGCCACACGACACATCTCGCTGGCGCTCCTGGCACTGGCGCTGATTACGGCAATGCCGCTCGCATACCGGCACATACAGTCGCGCCGGAAAGCGAGTTGACGAAGGGCACACGGAGGTGACGACGATACTCAAGCCTGATATCTGCGTGATCGGCGGCGGTGCCGCCGGCCTTTCCATGGCAGCGGGCGCCGCCGCGTTCGGCGTGCCCGTCGTTCTTATCGAGCACGGCAAGATGGGCGGCGATTGCCTGAATTACGGCTGCGTGCCGTCGAAGACCTTGATCGCGGCCGCTAAACGCGCGGAATTGATCCGCAAGGCGGCCCCGTTCGGTCTCGTTGCGGGAGAACCGGTCGCCGAAGCCGAGCGCCTTAGGGACCGCATCCGCGAGGTCATCGACGGCATTGCGCCGCATGATTCGATCGAGCGGTTCGATAGCCTCGGCGTGCAGGTGATCACGGAAACGGCCCGATTCGTAGATAAGCGGACCGTCGCCGCCGGCGATCATCTCATCCGCGCCCGCCGCTTCGTGATCGCCACGGGCTCGTCCCCGGTCATCCCGTCGATCGCGGGATTGGCGGAGACGCCCTTCCTCACCAACGAAACCCTGTTCGAACTCGATCGTGTGCCCCATCATCTCCTGGTGATCGGCGCCGGGCCCGTGGGCCTCGAACTCGCCCAGGCCTATCGCCGGCTGGGTGCGCGCGTAACGGTCATCGAGGGCGCCGAGGCGCTCTCGAGGGAAGACCCCGAATTGAAAGCAATCGTCCTGGACGGAGTTTGCGGGGAGGGCATCGTGCTCCATCAGCGAACGACGGTTCGTTCGGTCGAGCGCACAGACGGCGGCGTCCGTCTTCACTGCGAAAAGGCTAACGAGAGATTCAACGTCGACGGCAGCGACTTGCTGCTCGCCGCCGGGCGCGCCGCAAATCATGGAAGCCTAGATCTCGCCGCCGCAGGCATTCGTCACGATACCGATCGCATCGAGATCGCTGACAATCTTCGCACCAGCAACCGCCGCGTCTTTGCGATCGGGGATGCGGCTGGCGGCCTGCAGTTCACCCACGTCGCGAGCTATCATGCACGTCTTGTGCTGCAGCAAATTCTGTTCCGCCTGCCAGCACGTGATATCCGCGAGATCATTCCCCGGGTCACCTTTACCGAACCGGAAATCGCGCAGGTCGGACTGACTGAACGGGAGGCGCGGGAGAGATCGGCCACGGTTCATATCCTGCGCTCGGATTTTGCCGCAAACGACCGCGCCCGCACCGATCACCTTGGACCTGGCATGATGAAGCTCGTGATCGGCCGGCGCGGGCGAATTCTTGGCGCCGGCATCGTCGGCGCGGGAGCGGGGGAGCTGATCAACAACTGGGCCTTTGCCATCGCCAACCATCTGACACTGAAGAGCTTCCGCGACTATGTTGCACCCTACCCAACCCTTTCCGAGATTGGAAAACAGGCCGCGATCTCCTATTATTCACCCATGGCACGAAATCGCTTCGTCCGCACTGCGATCCGCATCCTGCGGTGTTTCGGCTGACGGCAGGGAAATTCTTTGGACATGACAGAAGACGCACGTCCGGCCAATGCGAGCGCGCCGCCCCGCGCGGCTGTCGGCTTCTTGCGCGGACTTTCCGGCAAGCTGCTGTTGCTCACGGTCGCCTTCGTCATGCTCGCGGAAG
>JAPSJG010000516.1 GCA_031178305.1 Sinorhizobium sp. | reverse complement strand
TCAAAGGGCCGCCTTCACCTTTGCGGCGACGTCCGGCCGCACCCATTTTCCCCAGCTGTCCGGAAAATTCTGCAGGAAATATCGGGCAGCGTCCATATTCGTGGCGCGGTTCTGGTCCACCCAGGCGAGAACCCTGTTGACCGTCGCATTGTCCCATTCGCGCGTCATGACGTAATCCATGGCATCGCCTGCCTTCTCGGAAAAGGATTTCGTCACCACGGTGAACACATCGGAGACCGGGTAGGAATTGACCTTGGGGTTCGGGCAGTCGGGGACGGAAGTGCAATTGTCCCACTCGGCCCTGTCATGGTCGACGCCGAAGGAAAGGCGGATCATCTCGTATTTGCCGAGGATGGCGGTCGGCGCCCAATAATAGCCGAGCCAGCCGGTCTTCTTTTCGAAGGCCTCCGCGATGGAACGGTCGAGCTCGGCGCCCGAGTCGGAACCGATCAGCTTGAAGCCGGCCTTGTCCGCTTCGAGCGCCTTGAAGAGATTTGCCGTCGAGACCTGGCAGTTCCAGGCGGGGGGGCAGCTGTGGACCGCGCCCTGCGAGCGATCGTCGGGGGCGGGGAAAAGCTGGGGCTGCTTCAAGGCGTCCTGGACGGACTTGATCTCCGGATGCTCGTCGGCGATGAATTTCGGGATCCACCAGCCTTCGACGCCGCCTTCGCTCAGGATCCTTGCAGCCTGGATGAGGCGGCCTTCATCGATCGCCGCGTTGAGTGGCGTGCGGATCGAGCCGATCCAGAGCTCCGGCGCCATGTCGGGCTCGCCCTTCTCGTTCATCGAGGCGAAGGTCGGCACCGTGTCGCCGGCAACGAGTGTCACGCTGCAGCCGTAGCCGTTCTCCAGGATGAACTTGTCCACGTGGGCGGCGATGCCGGCGGAGGCCCAGTTCATTTCGGCAATACTGACATTGCCGCATTCCGCGGCTCCAGCCGAGCCCGCCAGCGCGTAAATGCCTCCGGCAAGAAGGGCTGAGGCGATGAGGCTCCTCATCTCGTCACGATCCTTCATCATTCTTTCAGCTACGGTCAGCGACCTCGTTCCAGACCCTAGGCTGAGAAATCAAGTTCTTCAACAAATTAGATCGATCGGCGTCGATTGGCAGAGGTCCGCAAGTTCGAGAGTGCCGCCTCATGAGGATCGCAGCGGTCGTGGAAAAATCCGGAATTCATCTTTGCTTAAGCTATCAATAACCATCCGGTAAGGATGTCGGGATAATTGTTTACGTGCGGCGGGCGACTGCCGCAGGTCCGGATCAGGTGTTGCGTGCCGGACCTGCCTTCCGTCAGTCTTCAGTGACCACTCCGATTTTCGGGCCGATGCGCTGGTCCCGCTGTGCCCTTCGAATTCCCATTTGTCGCCGCCAGTCGCGAAAAGGCCGCTCCCGTTCTTTGCGCCTGAAGCTTTGGATGATACGGGAAGGCATGACACGCAAGATCATGCTGCAGGGCACCGGCTCGGATGTCGGAAAATCGGTACTGGTGGCCGGGCTCTGCCGGCTCGCCTCCAATCGCGGCCTCAGGGTCAAGCCTTTCAAGCCACAAAACATGTCGAACAATGCCGCCGTCTCCGATGACGGTGGGGAGATCGGGCGGGCGCAATGGCTGCAGTCGCTCGCAGCACGCGTGCCGTCCTCGGTGCATATGAACCCGGTGCTCTTGAAGCCGCAATCGGATGTCGGCAGCCAGATCATCCTGCAGGGCAGGGTCGCGGGGCAGGCGAGGGGCAAGGAATACCAGGCGCTGAAGCCGAAGCTTCTCGGTGCGGTGATGGAGAGCTTCGAATTCATTTCGTCCGGTGCTGATCTCGTCGTCGTCGAGGGTGCGGGCTCGCCTGCCGAAATAAACCTGCGGACCGGGGATATCGCCAATATGGGCTTTGCCACCCGCGCCGGCGTGCCGGTCGTGCTCGTCGGCGACATCGATCGCGGCGGCGTCATCGCCTCGCTTGTCGGCACGCATACGATCCTGCCGGAGGAGGACCGCCGGATGGTCACCGGCTACCTCATCAACAAGTTCCGCGGCGATGTTTCGCTCTTCGACGATGGCGTCGCGACGATCCATCGTTTCACCGGCTGGCCCTGCTTCGGCATCGTTCCGTGGTTGAAAAGCGCCAGGCGCTTGCCGGCAGAGGACTCCGTCGTTCTGGAGAAGCTTGCCCGCGGCGGCGGCAAGGCACTGAAGATCGCGGTGCCCGTCCTTTCGCGCATCGCCAATTTCGACGACCTCGATCCGCTCGCGGCGGAGCCCGAAGTCGATCTCGTCTTTGTGCGACCGGGCACGCCGCTTCCCGCGGATGCCGGCCTCGTCATTGTTCCGGGCTCAAAATCGACCATCGCCGATCTCCAGGACTTTCGCGCCCAAGGCTGGGATCGCGACCTCGAGCGTCACGTCAGGCGCGGGGGCAGGGTGATCGGCATCTGCGGCGGCTATCAGATGCTGGGCAGCCGCGTCACCGATCCGCTCGGCATCGAGGGAAGCGAGCGCGAGATCGCCGGCCTGGCGCTCCTTGCGGTCGAAACCGAAATGGCGCCGGAAAAGACCGTGCGCAACAGCCGCGCCTGGTCGCTGCAGTATGATGTTGCGCTCGAAGGTTATGAAATCCATCTCGGCAGGACGGCGGGTCCGGATTGCGGGCGCGCGCCGGTCTCGATCGACGGCCGC
>JAPSJG010000078.1 GCA_031178305.1 Sinorhizobium sp. | reverse complement strand
TTGCCGGTGTCAGCCAGTAGCACGCCGGAATCGAAAGGCGGAGCACTTGGCTGGTGGGAGAATCTGGCGGTTCTGGTGCGGACGACGGGAATCGAACCCGTACGGTTTCCCGAGGGATTTTAAGTCCAATTTATACTGTATCCGCACTTCGCCTAATACGCGATTAACGCCATTGAAAATGCTGCGTTTTTTGGCTATAACAGCATTCATTGATAGCCATTCGACAACGTGCGGATACCGCAAAACTCGGACCCCACGTCGGACCCCAATCTCAAGGGAAACGCATGCCAACCCTCACAGAAGACTTCGTGAAGAACCGCGTCGCGAGGCTCGCCAACGCCAGCAAAAGTGATCAGATCGTTCTCCGTGACGACAAGTTAACCGGCTTCCTGCTGCGCGTCCGGCGCGCCAAAGACGGTTCCTTGTGGCGCTCGTTCTTCTTCGAATATCTGCCGCCCGGCGAGACGAAGAAGCGCAAGCGGCTCGCGATTGGCCCTTATCCGACATTCTCGGCTGAGGATGCCCGCGAGCGTGCCGCAGTGATGGCCCGCGCAGTGAAGGACGGCAACGATCCGGCAGCGATCCGCGCGCAACAGAAGGCCAAACCGACGCTGGAAACCGCATGGGCCGAATTCGACCGCGAGCACCTTTCCTTGAAGGAACCGGCGACGCGGAAGGATTACAAGGGACGCTATCGGCGCATAATCCTACCGACCTTCAAGGGGCGACAGATCGAGTCCATCACCCGCGCCGAGGTCAATGCGCTCCGGACGAAGTTTCGCGACAAGCCGACCGACCTCAATCGCGCGCTCGCCGTTTTGAGCAAACTGATGTCCTTTGCGATGCTGAAGGAATGGCGCGGCGACAATCCGGTCGCGAAAGTCGAGAGGTTCGACGAGAACGTCAACGAAACTTGGCTTGATGAAAACGAGCTGCCGAAGTTCGTCGAGCAGTTGGTGAAGGTCGAAGGCCCTATGGGCGATCTATTGCGCTTCATTGCCGTATCTGGCTGGCGTGTTTCCGCCGCCCGTCTTCTTCGCTTCGATCAGGTCGATCTGTCCCGCCTTGAGGTCCGGCTTGACGACAAGGCAACGAAGAAGAATGCGACGGCCCTTTCGACCGACGCGGCCATGCTGATCGAGCGGCAACCGCATCGCATCGGCTATGTGTTCTCGCAACGCAAGGGCAGCTATCCGCTCGCTTATGATCGCGTCCTAGATGCGCTCGCGGGCGTCTGTAAGGAAGCCGGGATAAATCGGATCACGCCACACACGCTGAGACGCACCATCGCGACGCATTCGGCCCTTGCCGGGGCCAATGTCGCCGAGCTGATGCAAAGCTACGGCTGGAAGACGCCCGCGATGGCGCTTCGATACGTCAAGAAATCGGAGTCGCTGGCAAGGAAGGGTGTCGAGCGCGGCGCATCTATCGTCAACGTTTTCCAGAAGCCAGCGGCGGAAGTGATACCTCAGCGGTAACTATGTACATGAAATATAATGTTATTTGCGTATATTCGGTGTCTTGCGGCAATATTGGGTCAGGTTACGCGAGCGGGTATCCCCTACCAGAGACCAACGCCAGTGCCAGCGATCCGCGCCCATTTAGGGCCAGCATCCAGAGCCAGCGCTTAGGCCGAAAGGGGCCGTAACCAGAGGCACGGCACGGTAAGGCTTGGCAGGCTTGGCAAGACAACGGCGCGATCCGGTCACGGCTAGGCAAGGCTTTGAAGCCTCAGAGGCCCGGTTGGTTCGCCAGCCGGGCTTTTCATTTTATGGCATACTGCCCGCATGCCGCGCCCGGTTACCGTTCAGGAATATTTTGCCCGCGAGATCGCATCGTTGCGCGCGGCTGGCCACTCCCCCAGCGAGATAGCCCGCGAGTGCCGAATCAGCCGTCAGACGTTGTGGCGGATCGAAATCGGCGATTGCCGCCGCCTGTCGTTTGATGTCGGGCAGAAGGTCGAGAACGGCATCGCGCGGCTGAAGGGTGAGGCTTGATGCTGGCAAATGCTGCACATGTGCAGGATTTCGCAGCGCCTAGCGCCGATATCGCGGCTGGACACCGTCAGCGAACCGATCTGACGTTACCGGTTTGGTTTTACCCACGTGGGTAAAGCGCCGACGATACAGCCGGGCGACGGCTTCGAAGGCTTGCGGCGACGGTCCTGTCTTGATCCGGTTTGCGTTCCTGATCACATCCAGCGTCGTGCCGCTTTCCGCCGCAATCTCGCGAAGCTTCAGCCCGCTGCCACGTAGATCGGCGATCATCGACAGGAACTCATCCGCCGTGTTCATGCTCATCTTCCCCGGCCGGAGAGACGTGCAACCGCCTCGGTTTCGGTAGCAATGCGCCGCCGCTGCTTGGCCCTATCGTTGAACCGTAGAAGCGCCGCCAGTTCTGCCCGCGTCGCGTCGCGGCCCCAATGCATCACGTCTAAAATTCTGGACAGTGGCATGGCGCATTCCCGCGAGATCCGCTTGTAATCATATCCAGCCTCGCGAAGGCCGATGACGATTTCCCGGAAACTGCTGCGCGTTGGTAAGCTGCTGCGGGCTGGTAACTCGTTCATGTCGGAACCCTTCGGAGCAGCCCGCCCGGTCGGCTCTCCTTGACGAGAATAGCCTCGACAGTCTTGGTGATCCGCTCGCCGACTGCCTTTGCGTCGGCACTGTTGGCCGCGACATACTCGCGGCCCATGTCGATGGCGATGTGGTTCTGTTGATGCACGGAATTGTCGATGCGGCTGCCGGAACCGCGAATGGTGGTCGAGCGCGGAATGACCATCTCGCCGCGCTGAAGGATCGCCGGGAATTCGCCGGGCATCAGTCCGTTGTGCAGCCGTGGAGCGTTGGCGAACATCAGCGGCGAGACGTTGCGGCGCGGACCGTGTCCCGGCCCGACGATGCCGCCTTGATGATAGAGGCCGACCCCGCCGCCCGCCGCGATGCCAAACTGTCCCCCGCCGCCCAGAAGACCGCCGAAGCCGCCAAATCCGGCGAGCGAGGAGAAGAAATTCTTGAAGCCTTGCTGCGCGAACATCGCCTGAATCGTCAGATCGATCAGGCCGTCGATGATCCGGTTCAGCGAATTGCGGAAGGCTTCACCGGCCGAGACGCCGCTCCTCAGATCGGAGACAAAGCCCCTCAGCGCGCCTTGGGCGATTTGCGAGTATTGCTGCGCCAGCTGTTCGTTGGCCCGCGTCTGCTCTGCCATCGACTGCGCCGCCTCGCGGTGCGCTTGGCTCAAGGATCGCTGCTGCTGTTCGGCGAGCGCAAAAGCCGTGGCCTGCTGCTCGATCGAGGCCTTGACGGCGGTAGTGATCGGGATGCCTTCGGCCTGCGCCTGGTTGAGGAGCTTCGTCGAGGCCATCAGCTTGTCGATGGCGAATTGCCGCTGCTCGTCGGTTAGCGTCGCGTCCGCGTTGATCGCGTTGATTTGCTCCTGAAGCGCCACCTGCTGCTTTTCCGTCAGCAGCAGATCGTCAAGTGAGCGCTTCTTTTCCTGCCGCTGTCCCTGCCGCGCTAACTCGATGTGCCACGCCTCATTATCGAGCCGGAAAATCAACCCGAAGGCTTGCGCGTTCGCATGCGCCCAATTCTTCACGGCCTCGCTTTCGAAGGCGAGATCGGCGGCGCGGCCGACATTGTGCTGCGAGCGGCCGGGCGGTGCCACCCATTTGCGCGCCGCCTCGGGCGAACCGTATTTTTCCAGCGCCTGTTGCCACAGTTGCGCCTGTCGCTCGATAGAGCGCGCGCCGGAAGTGATGGTGATCCTGCCCGCCTGTTCGCCCGCCGCCGCGAGGAATTGCGCCAGCCGGTTCTGGAACTCCGAATCGAGTTCGGTGATGTGGCTTAGCGGCTTGTCCTTGGCGAGATAGTCGAGCAGGCCGGTGCGATAGGCCTTCGCGTCTTCCTCGCCCTGCTTGATCATCTCCTCGCGGCGATAGACTTCGCTCTGCGCGCGGATGGAAGCGTTTGCGCCGCGCATGTCGATGGGGCCACCGGGACCGCGCGACGGGCCGGTGATCGGATTGCTGAAGTCGGTGGAAATCTTGACTTCGCCCGCCAGCCGCGCCGCCTCCTGAAGGACCGGAAACAGCGATTGCCGGATTTTGTCGGCAAGCTGCTGCACGGCAGGAATCTGGCTCTGCTGCGCTTGCGCGACGAGGTCTTGCAAGTGCTTCACTTCCTGAAGTGCAGGTTCGTTCGCTTCGGTCTTCCGGCGCACCTCGTCCCATGCGCGCCCCATCTCGATCGCCGGTTGCGCGAGTTCGGGACCGGCAGACTGCATGATAGCGATGATGTTCTCGATCTCGCCGCCGAGCTTTTCGACTTCCGCCTTAGCCGGTTCGAATACCTTGTCGACGAGTTCGTTTCTGCGGGCGGCTTTCTCGGTCTCCTCTGAGACCTTGAGCAAGCGGTTAAGATATTCCTGAAGTGCCGGTGTCGCTTCGTTCGCCCATGCTTCGGCAATCTCGCGAATCTCGGCTGTTTGTTTTGCCGCCTCTTCGGAGGTGATCTTTCCGCCCTTCTGCGCTTCCGCGAAATATTCCTGTGTCGCCTGAAGCAGGTAGCCGAAGCCAAGGATCGCCGCGCTGATGCCGATGGCCTGCGGACTGATGACCGAACCGAGGGCCGCGAAGGTGCCCCGGAGCACGCCGCCGTTGCGGCCCAGCTCGCGCATTGCCTCGGCCGCTTGCGAGGACTGCTGCGCCGCAATCGTGAAAGGCGATTGCCCGCTTAAGAGCTGCGTTGCGACATCCTGGAACTGAAATCCCAAGTTGCGCGTGGCGTTGCGCATCGAGCCTTCAATCTGCTTCGCTGTCCTCTCGGTGACGACGCCTGACGACCTCATGTTGTCGTTGACGCCTTTGACCGTCTTGTCGACGAGGACGCCGGTCTGCTTCATGGCCCTTTCGAGGGACTTGATGTTGGCCTCGATTTGCAGGACGAGTCTGGTTTCCTCCGGTCCCATAAGCTCACGCCCCCCGGAAGGCCTTCAAGCCGTAGATTTCGGCGATCTTGGCAATGGTCGCGTCATAGTCGAGATGCTCGCTATCCATCTGCTCGCCATTTGGCTTGCATAGAAAGCTCGTGCCGTCCGGCATGATCACGAGCGCGTAGGCCCCGCCGCTGCCTTCAAACGCGTGCCGGTGCCGCGCTATGGCTGAAGGGAGTGGCTCGTGAGTGAGACCGGCCACCATCACTTTCGCAACGTCGCTCATTTGCTTCCCTTCGCTTTCAACCGCTCGATGTCGCGGCGTGCGTCCTCAAGCGCTTTTTCGAGCCTGACGACATCCGCCCGTATCGCGTCCTGCACGCGCTTGCCGATGGCCCGGTCGGTAAGGTCGCGATGCTCGCGCGCCGTCTTCCGCAGGGATTGCAGACTGTGGCTATGTTCCTCGCGAAGTTCAGCCAATGCCTTGTCGATCCGCTCGTCCATTTCGGCGCGCAGATCGCCAAAGGCGAGTTCCAGCGCCTCGACGATCTCAGTCGTGGAAAAGGATATCGCCGCTTTCGGCTGTCGTGTCTGTTGCTGCCTCACGGCCTTCTCTGCCGCCTTCTCCTCATCCCGGCGAGCGCGCCATTCGTCATACGTCAGGCCGTCGTCGTCACGTGCTTCGCCCGCTACCATTGGACGCCTCCCACCCATGCAACGCGGCCGGGACGGCGCAGCAGCCATCCGAGCATCTCCCGGAGCTTCACGCCGACGATGTCAGTTTGAAAAAGCGAGCGAACCGGCGCGGCCGTGGTGCCAGCATCGACGATGGGATCGGGCGCATCCGACTCGTGCAGAACAGCTTCCGTCGAGGCGGAAATCGTGAAGCTGTCGCGATCCGCCGACGAAACGAAGTCCGCAGCGTCGATGCCGATGATGGTGCCGGGCGGCAGCACATCCGACGCGAGAACAGGGACGGCGAGCTGCGGATAAGCCAGCGAAAGCGCGACGGCCTGTGCAGTCGAGGCGATCAGCACGAAATCGGCTGGCGCGGGATTGCTGATCGCGCCGACAAGCGCCTTGATATCAGCTGCGGCGTCGGCTCCTGCCGCCAGCGGCGCAACGCCGTTCAAGAGGCCTGCCGGGCGGATCGCCGTCGCCGGATTGGCGTCGAGCAACGTTGCGTCAATCGAGCGCGAAATGTCGGATTGAAGGATATCGGCGATGATCGACTCGGCGGTCGGAATCGAGTGCGCCGCGATTTCCTCGCTGAAAGTGGAAAGGACCGCCGCCTTATGCGACCTGAGAGTCGTCAAGGAAAGCAGTCCGGAGCGCACCGGAATCGGCTGGCCTTCGCCCACCCAGGGCGATGGCGGCGGATCGGACGGCGCGGCATTCGGAAGGCGGATCGAGCCGCCCGGTGGAAGCTCAATCGAAAGCCCGCGAGCCGCCAACCGGGAGAAAACCGAGCGGCCCGCGAGCAATGGCAGCGCTCCGGAAAAGAGCACTGCACCCGGCACGATCTCCGCAGCCCAGCCCGGTACGGTCGTCATGGCGGGATCGACGGCGGCACGCGTGCGCAAGTACTCGCCGGGACTTTGCATTGACCGGTGAATTTCGCGACTGACGTCGACCGGAAACAGCCGCTCGATGACCTGATCGAGCCGTTCTCGGTTGCCGTTCGCGGCGCGGTGAACGCGGGCGAGGATAAGCCGGACAATCGCCATTTGCGGGGGGTCGGCGGCAGGGATCGCGGCGGCAGGTGAGAGCTTGCGCATGCGCCGCTCGATGCCGATCAGCAAATGCTTTTGGTTAGCAATCTCGCTTTCGAGGCGGGACGTGTCCACAAAAAAGCCCTCCTTTAAGGAAGGGCGGACAAGGGTTCCTCGTCTCGGCGGCCGTCGCCCTTCCTTCGTGTATTTCCACGGCAAGAGCATTGTACCGCAATCGTTTCGGAACCGAAATGAATTATCGCAGGGCGGAAAAGGCGCTAAACTCTGTAGACCCTACAGCCTTTTTACCGCCCCGCCTTTTGAGGGATGCCCAGCAAGCCAAAGCATGGAACCTATGGCTCGATTGCAAAAGCCAGCGCGAAATAGCCGACGAGATCGGAACCGATCAGGCAACGATCAGTCGATGGCTTGATGCAAAAACGGCAGATGACGGTTTTGCATCACCACCTGCATCGCGGCAGCATTTCGATATCTGGCAGTTCCAAACCGCCGATAAGGACAGCGGACAGCGTTGCAGATCAGGAACCGTTTCTATTCCGCAACAAGTGAGATGTGTTCGGACAGCGTTGCCCGAACGGAATTCCCCTAGGGTTTAGCGGCGGACGGGGGCCGGTTGTGGATGCCTGATTCTGCGCGGCGAAAGGGAAAAGGGCTAAAATTAAAAAGCCGGAATCGCGCACGATTGGCAGACGCCGGTCACAAGGCCGCCGTCGTAGTCGTTCAACCCATCCCCCCCGCCATGCCCGCCGTGAAACTTCGCGACGTCGCGAAGTTCTGCCGACAGGCGATTGGCTCACCATTCGTCATCAAGTGCCAGCGCATGGATTTCATTTGCGCCGATCACAAACCAGCGCAGTTGCAGGTAGCTAAGATTGCTGCCGTTCTGGCGAAGATAGGTGCAGAGATACGGCCCTAATGCCTCAGCCAGCTCATCCCGGCGATCAGGGTCTATGGCAAGGTCGTAGAGCGCCGCGATAGGCTCAAGCTGTGCCATCGTCGAGCGTAAAGCCCAGTCTTGACCGAAGTGCAGCCATTTGTCCTTTTCCCACCGCTTGAGCGGGTTGGTGATGATCATGCGCAGCAGTGTTTCGTCCGCAATTATCCTCTCGCTCATTGCCGTTCCTCCTTCATGGGTTCAGGTAAAGTTACATCGGCGTCACGTAACGCCTTCTGCCGCTCGCGGTAACGCCGCTGGCGAAGTGCATTCGGCGTGAGCATTTGTTCGACTATCGGGACATCGCTTTCGCCCGCGATCTCCTGATAGGACAGCGACGGCATCAGGCTATCGACTGCGGGAAGGTTGTCGAAGAAGGCGCGGGCTGCTTCGCTCGTCAGTCCAGCGACGGCGAGCTGGGTTTGCGCCTCTACAGATGCCATTTCGATGGCGACGATGGCCTTCTGTTCCAGCGCAGCGACCTGCGCTTTTGCCGCCAAGCGAAGTTCAGTACGGCGTTTCCCGACTGAGTTTTCATAGCCACGAGCGCTCCAGTAGAGATTGAGGCTGGGCGCGAATTGTCTCGGAATGCCGAGTTCTTCGCAGCGGGCCGACACGCGTTCTTGCGCCTTGCGAACTTCTACCGCCGCCGCCTTTTCGGCCGCTGCCCATACAGCATCGTCATCGAAGCTGTATTGCGCCGATATCTGGTTTTCGAAGTCGGCGAGCAAATCCGCTGAACGCTGCTTGGCTGCGCTTTTCAGTACCTTCTCCCGCTGCCGGATGAGCCGTTGCAAGTCCTCGCGTTCGCCTTTCGTCATGCGCTCGTCGTCTGCCATTGGCCTTCTCCTCCTCTAAAGTCTCTGGTTGCAATTTCTTTGCCGGGGAGGATGGGACTTAGGGGAGGCAAGATCCAAGACCTCTAGGGATATTTGCATTAGATCGTGCACGACTGACAGTTTCCCGCGTCGGAAGGAGCAATCCTCCCAATCCTCGTTATCCTCCCCTTTTCACAAACCATTCAAACGCTCGACTATCCATTGGACAGCTTGGTGTTTCTTATCTCCTTTCAACAGCTTAACCCTCATCCCACTATCTACCGTTGCCACCTTGCTTTTCATCTTGCGCAGGTAGTAACCCAATTTTCCGGCGTCGATTCCGCCTTTTCTGTCGTCGGCAATCTCGCGAAGAGCGAGCCAAAGGGCAGGTTCTTCCGGCGCGCTGAAGTCGTCCGTGAATGATGCGTCACGAGCTTTTTTGAACGCCATATCGCGGGCGGCGGCGGCAATCTTGATCATCTCGCTGGCAAGAAACGGCTTGCCGTGTTCTGGCCATGCAGCGAGCAGCGCGGCGAAGTTGTCGCGATCCTGATCGTTCTTCCGGATGGTCTCGATCGATGCGCAGGGGTCTTCACAGCCAAGCCATACGAGCGCACTGCGGACGTTATCGCTCCACGCCTCGAACGACGCGAGCGGCGACAATTTTTCCGGCCTCGTGGCGAGGACATAGGCGCGGACGATGGTGAGACAGGCGGCGATATAGCGTCCGCGATCCTCAAGGATGTCTGCTGCCGGATGGCCGTTGAATTCTCGCAGCTCCGGCCTTTCCTCGCCGCTGTCAAGTGTGGCGAGCAAGGTGCGACGAGCGAGATCGCCGACAATTTCCAGATTATTGCCGTTAGCGAAATAGGTTGCCCGTTGCTCGATCCGCATGAGCTGGGACGTGCCGAGTGGGCGAACTTCCACCATCGGCTCTGTCAGTGCTTGGCAAAGCAGCGCGCTTTTCAATGGCCGATCAAGGTTGTCGAATGACACTATCGGAGCGCCACTCAAAAGCGCGCCTGTAAGCCGCTTTTCGAATTCTTCGGCATTGCTCGTGGCCGGGATGACAGGACAGGCGCGGCCAGTTGCGATCAGGCTTGTCAATGTCGCGAGATAGCTTTTGCCGCTTCCTGCTTCCGGTGCGGTTACCGCATGCATCGGTACAGTCGACAGCATGGCGCGCAAGACTGTCGAGACGATTTGACTTAGGGCAACGGCCTTGGAAACAGGACCGTCAAACGGAAACTCCTTGAGAAGGCCATCCAGTAGCGCCAACGCGTCCAACGCGTCTTGCCGTTCGGGATGTCGCGGCATCGACGCCGGAAGCGGCGGCAGTCCCGCGAAAAGCATCTTGGATGGCCGATGCAGGCCCGGCCTGTCGATGATGTCGCCTTTTCGGTCAAGTGATTGCGCCGCGACGATGTTGATGATTTCCGGGAATGGCCAGGCTCCAGCGTGATCGAGGATCGAGCGGCCGACGCGCTCCGGTGCATCGACTGAAACGAAGTCGCGCTTGCGCCCGTCGTACTTCTGAAAGATGCATGCTTCATCCATGAGAAGCAGCATTCGAGGCAGACCGATTTCACCGAGCGCGATGCTTGGAAACTTGCGTCCTTCCGCGTCCTCGCACTCTTTCTCGATTGGAAGGACGAGTCGATTGGCGCGATCATAGATCGGAAGGTTGTGCTTGATTATCGCCTCTTCAGTTTCCGCGACAATCGCAGGCATAGCGCCCTGAACGAGTTCGATCCGGATGCGATCAAGCCGCTGAGTGGTTCCACCGCCGCCGCCCGCGCCATTCTCCATTCGCTTGGCCATTTCACTTCCGCTCCCATTCCTTGGCGACGGCGAGCAGCGCTGCGGCGACTTCTTCTGGCGGGATGATGCGGCGGCGCAACGTGGATTCGGCAATTCGCTTGATCCCATAGACGTGCGCGTCGATCGGGTGGAGGCGTCCTCCGGTACTCCAGCGAAGGCGGCCGTTCTCGTCGAGCACCGGCTGGCCGAATGGGTACGATCTGATGACGTCTTCGATGGTTAGCTTTTTGCGGGATGTTGGCATATAATCACCTCGTTCATAGAAGTTGCCATGATCATTGGAGGGCCACCGGAACCGCGCCGGTGGCCTTTCGTCGTGGCTTGTCATTCTCCTGAACTTGGCTGGCCGCGATCTTCCGCCGCGTGCCGTTATTCGCGTTGGCTCACGCCGCCGCCGAGTCTTCGCGTCTCATGCTCGCTGCGTGTATTCGTCGCGAGCGCGCTTATCCTTCCGCGTCGGGACATACCGCCTCTTCAGCCACTGGAAGAAATCTGCTTTCGGATAAACCACGAACTTGCGGGTGAGCCGGACGAACGGCGGCTCCATGTTCCGCGCGCGCCGCATCTTGAGCGTGTTCTCGTTTAAGCCGGACGCCTCACTGACTTGCGGGATCGCGAGATTGTTCGGAAGGCAAGGGTCGGTTGCCATGGCGTCGTAAACCGATTCGCCGAATATGCCCTGCTGCGTCCAATGCGCCATTCGGTCGCGAATAAGCTGACGTTCCTCTTCTTCGCTCATGTCAATATATCTCCTTGTCTCTTACCCGTATTAGAGCGAATGAGCAGAGAACCCGCAATATCAAAAAATAAAAGCGGCAATATTGACGAATATGTACCTTTACACAAAGTGATATAGTGTTGCTCGTTGTTACGGTAAAAAAATTTGGACTGGGAACGAAGCCTCTATGACTTGCAACTCGGACCCCACGTCGGACCCCAGTGGGTAAAAAGGGGTCCGAAACCAGAGCTTTGCGGGCGCAAAATTGTTCAAGGAAATCAGATTGTTGGTGCGGACGACGGGGGTCGAACCCGTAAGCCTTGCGGCGAGGGATTTTAAGTCCCTTGCGTCTACCAGTTTCGCCACGTCCGCCCGCAGCCTAAATCAAATACTTAGTCGATTCAGTCAAGGCAATGTTTTGCGAACGGCGTTTTCCGGACAATCCCAGCGAG
>JAPSJG010000515.1 GCA_031178305.1 Sinorhizobium sp. | reverse complement strand
CTTGCAGGCCGGCTGCCGCTTCAAGGCCCAGCAGACCGCCGCCTATCACCACCGCCTTTTCGCGCGACTGCGCCGCGAGCAGCATTGCCTGTACGTCGTCGAGATCGCGGTAGGTGATGACGCCCTGCAGGTCCTTGCCGGGCACCGGGATGATGAAGGGCACCGAACCGGTGGCGATCACCAGCTTGTCGTAGCTTTCCGTGACGCCGTGATCGGAGGTGACCGTCTTCGCTTTGCGGTCGATCGCGATGATCTTGTGGCCCTTGTAGAGGGTGATGCCGTGTTTGATGTACCACCCGTCGCCATGGATGATGATCTCTTCATAGTCCTTCTCGCCGGATAGTACCGGCGAGAGCATGATGCGGTCGTAGTTGACGCGCGGCTCGGCATTGAAGATCGTCACCTGGTAGCGCCCGGGCGCCTTTTCGAAGAGCTCTTCCAGCATGCGGCCCGGCGCCATGCCGTTGCCAACAATCACCAGTTTCTCGGTCATCACATTACTCCGCGGCTTGTTTCTTGAGGGTCTGGGCGGACAACATCGTTCGGGCGGCGCGCTTTGCCCGGATCGCTTCCAGATGTTCGGGAGCGGGGTTGGCGCCGCCTTCGTAGGCTTCGAGGAAGTCCAGCAATTCCTCGCGATAGGCGTAATAATCGGCGTGCGACAGAAGCTCCTTGCGAGAGCGCGGCCGCGGCAGGTTCACCTCCATGATGTTGCCGATCCGGGCATTCGGCCCGTTCGACATCATCACCACGCGGTCTGCGAGCAGGATCGCCTCGTCGACGTCGTGCGTGACGCAGATCGCCGTCACCTGCGTCCGTTTCCAGACGTCCATCAGCACTTCCTGCAGCTCCCAACGGGTGAGGCTGTCGAGCATGCCGAAAGGCTCGTCGAGCAGCAGAAGCTTCGGCGACAGCGCAAAGGCGCGGGCAATTCCGACGCGCTGCTTCATGCCGTTCGAGAGGTCGGCAGCGAGGCGGTGCATGGCATCGCCAAGGCCGACGCGTTGGAGGTAGTATTCGACAACGTCGCGGCGCTCGGCGGGCGTGGCGTCGGGATAGACGCGGTCGACACCGAGCGCGACGTTTTCCCTCGCGGTCAGCCAGGGAAGCAAAGACGGTGCCTGAAAGACCACCGCGCGGTCCGGGCCGGCGCCCGAGATCTCGCGCCCGTCGAGAATGATGCCGCCGGAAGAGATCGGGTTGAGGCCGGCCATCATAGACAGGACGGTCGACTTGCCGCATCCGGAATGGCCGATGATCGAGATGAATTCGCCCTTGTTCATCTTGAGGTTGAAGCCATCGACGACTGTCAGCGGCCCCTTCGGGGTGGGGTAGACCTTGCGGACCTCGAAGAACTCGACATAGCTCTTCTCGATCCACGAATGCGCTTTCCGCGCGTAGGCGTCGGGGAGCTTGGCCGCCTTTTGCGTTATCGGAACCACGTTCGGCAGAGTGACAGCGGCCACGCCTTCGGAATTCCGACCGGCGCCAAGATCCATCAGATATTCGGTGACGGCGCCGCGCAGGCGGATGAAGTCGGCATTGGAGTTCATTTCCCCGCGGTCGCGCGGCCGCGGCAGCTTCACCTCGAAGCTGGGCCCGAGCGTCGCTTTCGGACCGGGCGTGAGCGGGATAATCCGGTCGGCGAGAAGGATCGCCTCATCGACGTCATTGGTGATGAGGATGATGGTCTTCTTCTCCTTCGACGAAATCTCGGCGAATTCGTCCTGCAGCTTCGAGCGCGTCAGTGCGTCGAGCGCCGACAGCGGTTCGTCGAGCAACAGTACATCCGGCTGCATCGCCAAGGCTCTTGCCACCGCGACGCGCTGGCGCATTCCGCCGGAAAGCTCCGCCGGCCGCCGTCCCGTAGCGTGCGACAGCCCGACCATTTCGATGTAGTGCTGGACGATCTTCGCGCGATCGCCCTTGCCCTTGCCCGTATGCACGGCATCGACCGCAAGGGCCACGTTCGCCCGGACCGAAAGCCAAGGCATCAGCGAATAGGACTGGAAGACGACGCCGCGCTCGGGGCCAGGGCCGGACACTTCCTTGTTGCGGAAGAGCACTGCGCCGCTATCCGGCGCCGCCAAGCCGGCGAGCAGCGAGATCAGGCTGGATTTTCCCGACCCTGAAAAGCCAACGATCGCGATGAATTCGCCTTCCCGCACCTTGAGGTTCACGCCCGCAAGCACTTCGTTGCGCGCGTTGCCATCGCCGAAGGATTTCGAGACGTCGCTCAGTTCAAGAATGGTCACGCGCGCCTCCTATCGGTTCGACGAGAAGGTGAAGGCGGACTGCAGGGCATACATGATGCGGTCCAGCACGAAGCCGATGATGCCGATCGTGAGCACGGCGACCATGATGCGGGCCAGCGACTCAGAGGAGCCGTTCTGGAATTCGTCCCAGACGAATTTCCCGAGGCCGGGATTCTGCGCAAGCATTTCCGCGGCGATCAGCACCATCCAGCCGACGCCCAGCGACAGGCGGAGGCCGGTGAAGATCAGGGGCAGGGCGGAAGGAAGCACCAGCTTGCGGATTGTCGTCGTGGTCGAGAGCTGCAGCACCTTGCCGACATTCACCAGGTCCTTGTCGATGGAGGCGACGCCGAGCGCCGTGTTGATCAGCGTCGGCCACAGCGAACAGAGGGTAACGGTGATTGCCGAGATCACCAGAGACTTCGG
>JAPSJG010000077.1 GCA_031178305.1 Sinorhizobium sp. | reverse complement strand
CGAGATCGACGACCTTGTCCGCCCCGGCGAAGCGGATAGCGAGATCGCGGACGAAATCCGTTTCGGCTTTGTGGTTGACCGTCGCGTCGTAGCTTCGCTGATAGTCGACCGTCGCGCGCATGCCGAAGCTCGTAGCTTGGGCCTCAGCGATCGTCCGGATGCGGCGTTCGAGTTCATCGCGGACGGCTGTATCGAAGGAACGGATGCCGACGACGATCTCGGCCCTTTCAGGGATGATGTTGCTTGCCGATCCCGCGTGAAACGCGCCGACGGTCACGACCGCCGGATCCATCGGGTGGATGTTGCGCGCAACGATCGATTGCAGCGCCATGATGATGCTGGCGCCGCAGACGATCGGATCGGCAGTCTTCTGCGGCTCGGCGCCGTGGCCGCCGCGGCCGTGGACGGTAATCCGCGCCTCGTCCACAGCCGCCATCACCGGCCCTTCGCGGAGCGCGAATTGGCCGAAGGGCAGGCCCGGCTCGTTGTGGAGCGCGAACACGGCGTCGCAGGGAAATTTTTCGAACAGACCTTCGTCGATCATGATCTTCGCCCCGCCGAAATTCTCCTCGGCTGGCTGAAAGATGAGGTGGATCGTGCCGTCGAAGCTCTTCCGCTCGGCAAGCGCGCGGGCCGCGCCCAAGAGCATGGCGGTGTGGCCGTCATGGCCGCAGGCATGCATCCGTCCTCGAATTCGGCTGGCGTAGTCGAGCCCGGTTTCCTCGTCGATCGGCAGCGCATCAATATCGGCGCGGATGCCGATCGAGCGGAAGCCGGTGCCGTTCGTCAGAGTGCCGACGACGCCGGTCTTCGCAAGTCCCGTCGTCACCCGATAGCCGAGGGCTTCGAGATAGCGCGCGACGAGCGCAGAGGTTCGCGTCTCCTCCAGGCCCAGTTCCGGATGGGCGTGCAGGTCGCGCCGGATGGCGATGAGCTCCGGGATGGCATCGTCGATGGCGGCGGAAAGTTTCATGTCAGGCACCACGGGTCGGAATACGGTTTTCGAAATAGCGAAAGGCGAGGACAAGAAGGCCTGTCAGGCACATGTAGACCAATGCAAGCAAAATTAGCGGCTCATAGGTCAGAAAAGTTTCCTGTCGCACCTTCGAGATCACCGCATAGACATCGATGACGGTGATGGTCGCGACAAGCGGCGTCGATTTGAGCTGCAGCACGGTTTCGCCAGTGAGCGTCGGGAGCGCCCGGTGGACGGCACGCGGCAGCCATATGCGCCGGAACATCGTCCATCGCCTCATTCCATAGGCGCGCGCCGCCTCCAACTCGCCCTGCGGCACGCCTGCGAAGGCGCCGCGCATCACCTCGCCCTCGTAGGCGGCAAAGGAGATCGTCAGCGCCGCGACGCCATAGGGCCAGGCCTCGCGCAGATAGGGCCAGAGGAAGGACTGGCGGATCGCCGGGAACTGCGGGAACAGCGAGCCGAGCCCGTAATAGAGCAGCCAGAGCTGCAGGAGCAGCGGCGTGCCACGGATGACGGTGCAGAAGAGGCGGGCGGGACCTTTCAGGAGCCACGGTCCGGTCACCTGCACAAGCCCCAGCGGAATCGCTAGCAGGAAGCCGAGGATCGACGTGCTGAAGAGCATTGCCAGGCTGACCAGGATGCCGTTGCCCAAGCGCGGCAGGTAGCGCGGCAGCCAATCCCAGCGCATGAAGATCGCAATGGCTAGCACCAGGCCAACGAAGAGGACGATCAGCACGATGCGATGCGGCTTGAAGAAGCTCTCCGTTTTGGGGAGGTCTTGGGGGGAGAACGCGAGTGCGTGGGTGGTTTCGTTGCTCATCGCTGCTCCACGAAGCCCCGGCGGGCATGCCGTTCGATGACGCCGATCACGGCGTTTGAGACGAGTGTCAGCGCCAGATAAAGCGCGCCGGCCGCGCAGAAGAAGAGGAAATAGGCCTTGGTGGCGCCGGCTGCCTGGCGCGTCACTAGTGTCAGCTCGGCAAATCCGACCACGGCGAGCAGCGCCGTGTCCTTGGTGGCGATCAGCCAAAGATTGGAGAGGCCCGGAAGGGCATAGGGAAGCATCGCCGGCAGGGTGATGCGGCGGAGAACCTTGGCCGGCGACATGCCATAGGCGCGTGCCGCCTCGATCTGACCGGCCGGCACCGCCCTGATCGCGCCGCGCAGCACCTCCGTCGAATAGGCGCCCTGGACGACGCCGATGACGAAGATCCCGGCCATCAGGCCGCTGATGTCGACCGCACCGAGTCCGAGAAGGCCAAGCAATTGGTTCAGGAGATCGGTGCCCGCATAGTAAAGGAGCAGGATCAGCACGAGCTCGGGCACGGCTCGCACGATTGTCGTATAGCACTCGAGCAGATCGCGGAGCACCGGGCCGCCATAGAGCTTGCCGAAGGCGCCGCTGATGCCGAGCAGGAGTCCGAGTGCGTAACCGCCGAGGGCGATCTCGATCGAATGGAGGAAGCCCTGCAGCAGGGCGCCGCCCCAGCCCGGTGCCGAGAGCGCAAGCAGGCTCCAGTTGACGAAGGAATCCATGGCGATCAACTCCGAACGATTCGGCCGGCGGTTTTGCAGCACCATGCACTAGACCGCTGGCCGGCTGCGGATCAGCCGCCATAGATGTCGAAGTCGAAATACTTCTTCGAGAAGGCGTCGTAGGTGCCGTTTTCCCGGATCGCCTGGATCGCCGCGTTGATCTTGTCCTTGAACTCCGCCTCGCCCTGGCGCAGCCCTACGCCGACACCCGGCCCGAGAACGTCGACATCCTGGGCGACGTCGCCCTTATAGTCGCAGCACGCCTTGCCCTGGTCACTCTGCAGGAACGCGTCGAGAGCGATCGCATCGGCCTGCACGGCATCGAGGCGGCCGGCGGCGAGGTCCTGGTTGGCCTCGTCCTGGGTCTGATATTCCTTGATCTCCACGCCTGCCGGCGCGAAATGCTTCGTCGCATAGGCCTGGTGCACGGTCGAGACCTGTACGCCGAGAGTCTTGCCGGCTAGCCCTTCCGGCGTCGGCTTGATGTCCTCGCCCTTGGTGCCGATGACGCCCGTGGGGGTATTGTAGTACTTGTCTGAAAAATCGATGGTCTTCAGTCGTTCCTCGGTGATCGACATCGAGCCGATGATCATGTCGATCTTCTTCGCGGCGAGCGCCGGGATAATGCCGTCCCAGGCGACCGGCGTGACTACGCACTCGAGCTTGGCCTCGGCGCAGACCGCCTTCATGAACTCGATCTCCCAGCCTTCCCAGTTGCCGTTGGCGTCAGGCGAGGTGAAGGGCGGGTAGGGTTCGGCGGCAATGCCGACCTTGACCGTTTCGGCAGACGCGGCGGCAACGCCGGTGACCGCCAGGGCGGCGGCGAGCGCCAGGAGCTTCAATGTCTTCTTCATGCTGTTCCCCTTTGTGGTTGTTGAGCATTCAGGAATTCAATGAATCGAACTGATGAATTTCTTGAGCCTTTCGGATTTCGGCGCGCCGAAGATCGCCTCTGGCGGTCCCTGCTCCTCGATGATGCCGTTGTGCAGAAAGACGATGTGGTTGGCGACGTTGCGGGCGAACTTCATTTCGTGGGTGACGAGGATCATCGTTCGCTTTTCGCGCGCAAGATCGCCGATCACCGAAAGCACTTCGCCAACGAGTTCCGGATCGAGCGCTGACGTAGGCTCGTCGAAGAGCATCACGAGCGGCTGGATCGCTAGCGCCCGGGCGATCGCGGCCCGCTGCTGCTGGCCGCCGGAAAGGAAGGCCGGATAGGCGTCGCGCTTTTCGTAGAGCCCAACCCGCCTGAGCAGAGCTTCTGCCGTCTCCACCGCCTCTGCCTTCGAATTGCCGAGCACATGCACCGGCGCCTCGATGACGTTTTCGAGGATCGTCATGTGCTGCCACAGATTGAAGCTCTGGAAAACCATGCCGAGGCGCGTGCGGATGCGCTGCACCTGCTTGCGGTCCGCCGGCACCAGTCCGCCACGGCCGTCGGGTTTCATTTTAATCTCTTCGCCATGCACGCTCACCATGCCAGCGGAAGGCAATTCCAGCATGTTGATGCAGCGCAGCAGCGTCGACTTGCCCGAGCCGCTGCCTCCGATGATCGCGATGACGTCACCCCTATTCGCGGTCAGCGATACGCCCTTCAGCACTTCCAGCGGCCCGAAACGCTTGTGGAGGTCCGTGACCGCGATTGCTTCGGCCGCACCCATCATCGGCGCACGGTTCCCATGGTTCGCAAAGTGCTGGAAGGCATGAAAACAGTTCCCCTGAGCGAGCTGTCGTGCAGCATCTTCGGCTTGTCGTGCTGTTTCATGGGGCATGGTTGCACTTGTGCCGTTATTATTCAAGTGTATAATAACTTGGGCGCCGAAATTTCCGGCGGGCCTCGCCTGATCAACCCTCCCGCAGGAGCAGCGCATGAGCCGAACCGGATGGCATGTAACGACGCTGCCAGTAGTCGGCAGGCCTGGGGGGCAGGCGTGAGCCGCCGCAGTTTCCATCGCGCTCCTGAGGGTGAGCGCCGGCAGGAACTGATCGAGGCGACGCTCGATTGCATCTCGGAACTCGGCCTGAAGGGTGCGACCGTCCGGCAGATCGCGATGCGCGCCGGTGTCACCGCAGGGCTCGTCCGCCACTATTTCGACTCCAAGGATCAGATGATCGCGGAGGCTTATCGCAACGTCATCGCATCGCTGACGGATAAGGCCAAGAATGTCGAGGGAGATCCGGCGACCCGTCTCAAGGACTTCATTGCCATCAACCTGACTGAGCCGGTGGCAGACAGTCGCAGCGTCTCCTTGTGGGCCGCCTTCATCAGCCAAGTGCGCGTCGATCCGGCGCTCGCCGAGATTCACCGCGAAGGTTATCTAGCCTTCCGCGATGCGCTTCAGGGCCTGTTGAGCGATTTCCTCGCGGCCAAAGGCAGGCCTGCGAGCGCGGAGGTCTGTCGCCGACACGCCATTGCGATCAACGGCCTGGTGGACGGGCTCTGGGTCGAAGGCTGCCTCGCCGGCGACCTCTTCCGCGAGGGGGAACTGATCAGCATCGCCATGGCCTCGGTCGAGGCGCTGCTTGGGCTGCCTATAGAAGAATAACGACGGGAGAAACTCACATGCGCTATTCGTCGATTACGTCGCGGCTGGCCGATCTCGGCTCCGGCAAGTGGTCGCTGCACATTCGTGCCCGGCAACTGAAGGCAAGCGGCGCGGACGTCATTGAACTGACGATCGGCGAACCGGACCTGCCGCCGGATCGCGCCCTTCTCGATGAATGCCAGCGCGCAATGAATGCGGGGCGTTACCGCTATTCGAACGGGCGCGGGGAGCCGGCTGTCCTGGCGGCGCTTGCGGAGAAATACCGCCGCCGCCGGGCCGATGTGACGCAGGAGAACATCCTCTGTTTTCCCGGTACCCAGACGGCGCTTTTCGCCGTGATGCTGGGGCTCGCCGAGGCCGGGGACGGCGTGCTCGTGGGCGACCCGCTCTATGCCACCTACGAAGGCGTCATTCGCACGACCGGCGCTCATCCCGTCTTTGTGCCGTTGAGGCCAGGCTTAGGCTTCCGCATGCGGGTGGAAGACCTGGAAAGCGCCGTCACCCCCGAGTGCCGCGTGCTGCTCCTGAACACGCCGCATAATCCGACCGGTGCGGTCTTGACGGCGGCAGAAATCGCGGCGATCGGAGAGGTGGCCCGCCGCCACGACCTGTGGATCGTCTGCGACGAGGTCTATGAGGAGCTGGTCTTCGGCGGGACATTCGCCTCGCCCTTCGACAATCCCGACCTTGCCGAGCTCACCGTCGTCGTCTCATCGATTTCGAAGTCCCATGCAGCGCCGGGGTTCCGCAGCGGCTGGGCGGTGGGACCGGCCGAGTTCACCCGCCGCCTCCTACCGGTTTCCGAAACCATGCTCTTCGGCCAGCAGCCCTTCATCGCCGATATGACTGCCTATGCGCTGACGCATGAAATCGATACCGCGCGTCGGATGCGGGAGGCCTATAGCCGTCGTGCGCGACGGCTCGTCGAACTTCTCGCAGGCGCTTCGGGGGTCACGGTACTGCAGCCGGAAGCGGGCATGTTCGCGCTGATCGACGTCTCTGGCACCGGTGTTTCGGGGGAGGCTTTTGCTTGGAAGCTGCTGGAAGAGGAAGGCGTTGCGGTGATGCCTGGATCATCTTTCGGTCGGGAGGCAGAGGATTTTCTTCGCGTGAGCCTCACGGTTCCGGACGAGGATATCGAGGAGGCATGCCGCCGGATCGCCGCCGCGGCCGAGCGCTGCCTGCAGAAGAAGGAGCGTCGCGCATGAGTGCCGCGATCAAAACGGTTGGCGAAGTTCTCATCGACCTGCTCGAGGCAAACGGAGTCGAGGTCGTCTTCGGCATTCCCGGCGTCCACACGGTGGAACTCTACCGTGGCCTTGCGGGCGCGAAGGTCCGTCACGTGACCCCGCGCCACGAGCAGGGCGCCGGTTTCATGGCGGATGGTTATGCGCGCGTCAGCGGCAAGCCTGGCGTGGCGCTAGTGATCACCGGGCCGGGGCTGACCAACACGATCACGGCGATGGCCCAGGCACGGCAGGACTCGATCCCGATGCTGGTGATCTCCGGGGTAAACCGCCGGGATTCGCTCGGGCATGGCCGCGGTCTGTTGCATGAACTGCCCGACCAGCAGGGAATGATGAAGACCCTGGCGCTTTTTTCGCACACGCTCCTCAATGCGGCCGACCTGCCGCTGGTCGTCGACCGCGCCTTTGCCGTGCTGCTCTCCGGTCGGCCAGGTCCCGTGCACATCGAAATTCCGACCGACGTGATGGCCGAAAGAATTGGGAGCGGCGTCGTGAGGCCGGCCGTGGCGACCCGCCCGCGCGCAGACAGCGAAACGCTGCAGAGGGCGGCGATCCTCTGCGCCGAAGCCTCGCGCCCAGCCATCCTCTGCGGCGGCGGTGCATTGACGGCGGAGGCGGAGGTGCGGGCACTCGCCGAACGGATCGGCGCGCCTGTGGTGACGACCGTCAACGCCCGCGGCATGCTCGGCGGTCATCCCCTGCGCGTGCCAGCGAGCCCGAGCCTCAAGGCCGTTCGCGCCCTGCTGCGCGACGCCGATCTCGTGCTGGCGCTCGGCACGGAGATGGGGCAGACCGACTACGATCTCTATGCCGATGGCGGCTTTCCCGAGCTCGGCAACCTTATCCGCACCGACATCGACGCGGCGCAGATTGCAAGGGGGCCACGGGCGGTCCTTTCGATCCTTTCGGGGGCGAGGACGGCGGCAGCGGGAATACTGGGCTTTCTGCCCGGCCATCTCGCCAAGGACGGCGTGCCACGGGCGGACTCCGCGCGCAAGGCGGCCTTGAAGGAATTGGAGCCGAAGATGCGGGCCGAGGTGGGCGTCGTCGACATGATCTACGAGGCGCTGCCCGATTGCACCATCGTCGGCGATTCGACGCAGGTGGTCTATGCTGGCAATCTTTATTGCGACGCGCCGCGGCAGCGCGCCTGGTTCAATTCGGCGACGGGCTATGGCGCGCTCGGCTATGCGCCCCCGGCGGCTGTCGGCGCGGCCGTTGCCGATGGCGCGAGGCCTGTCGTCTGTCTCGTCGGTGACGGCGGTTTTCAATTCTCGCTGGCCGAGATCGGCTCGGCGGTCGATGCCAAGGCGCGGGTGATCTTCCTCGTCTGGAACAATGACGGCTATCAGGAAATCGAGTCCTACATGCGCCAGTCCGGCATCACGCCGGAAGGCGTCAAGCCATCGGCGCCGGATTTCCTGCTGACGGCCAAAGCCTACGGTGTTCCGGCCGAACAGCTGGCAAATATCCGCAACCTGCCGCAAGCACTCGCCGACGCCTCCGAGCGATCGGGGCCGTCGCTGATCGAGATCCATCATACGAGGACCGCCGGCGCTGCCGGCTAAATCATGAGCGGGATCGATTCAAGGAAGTTGGCGCGGGATGCGGGTGGAAAACCGCGCACACTTTTCCTCCTCCCGCGCTACTGCATGTCTCCTTGAATTGACCTCGATTAAGGGCAAAGACATGCAGCCACTCAAATTGCTACAGCGACCTTTGCGCGTCTGTTAAGACACGCGGCGCTGTAGTCAGCCGGATTTGACTTTTACGCGTCGGAATGGTGATAAGGGCGCCGACGCTCGAATCCGGCCACGTTCTTCCGCTAGGCTAGCTTCTCGGGCGCCGAGAGAAAAGGAACCAAGTCCTCGATGTATCTCTTGGGTGGTGGCAGCAAGAGCATGCATGCCGGCCGGCTTCTGGCCGTGCTGTGGCTGTTTTGCGCCTCCTTCGCCATGCAGGCGATCGCGGTCGGCCAAAGCGTGTCGAGCCGGCTTGGCGCCGGCGCGCAGACCGGCGATGTCGCCGCACCCGATTCCGGCTCGTCCAGTCGCCCCGCGGCTCGTCAGCTTGCCAGAGCCGTCGCTTTGCCGGATGTTCGCTCCATGGCCGCCCAGGCGGAAGGGAAATCGACCGTCGGCGGCGATCCTGGTACGGCTTTTCCGCTTGAGCTTTCCGTTGTACCCGACGCTCACGATGGTCGGCCGGCGCCTGTAGCGCGGACGGAAGTTCTTGCCGAGGCACCGCGCCAGAGCGAGCGCATCCGCGCCCCGCCCGAAGCTTAGAAGATCATTTGGGCGCTCGGGCGGACGGTTTTCGGATCTGCCCGATAATGAAAACTCAAGCCCGGACGCTGCCGGACAGGCGCGTTCAGGCATTTATGGAAATTCCACATGCGTACATCAAGATGGGCGGTTCTCGCCTATGCCGCGATCGTTGTCTTCGGATGCCTCGCGGCGCTGCCGAGCATGCTGCCGCAGGCGATGCGGCAGCAATTCACTTCCGTTCTGCCGTTTGAGCCGGTCACACTCGGCCTTGACCTCAAGGGCGGCTCGCATCTCGTTCTCGAAGTCGATGCCGCCGGCCTGCAGAAGGCGCGCGTCAACACGCTCCTCGACGACACCCGCCGAGTACTGCGCGGCGAGCGCGTCTCCGCCTCGTCGGCGCGCATCAGCGGCAACACGGTGACGGTGAGCATCCCCGACGCTGCGGACCGGGAAAAGGTGCTGCCGAAACTTCAGGAACTGGCAACGCCCGTAAGCGTTATCGGCTTCGGCGCCTCGGCCCCCGAGGTCGATGTGACGGCGGCCGGTGACGTCATCACGCTTTCGCTCACCGAGGCGGGCCTCGCCGATCGCATGACCAAGGCGGTCGAACAGAGCTTGGAGATCATCCGCAACCGCGTCGACCAAGTCGGCGTCGCCGAGCCGCTGATCCAGCGCATCGGCTCCAACCGCATCCTCGTTCAGCTGCCAGGCCTTCAGGACCCGACGCGCCTTCGTGAGCTTCTCGGTTCCACCGCGCAGATGAGCTTCCATATGCTGGACCAGAGCGTGGACGTGACAGAGCCGCCGCCGCGCGGCGTCGAGATTCTTCCCGGCGCCAGTGACGGCAACAGATATCCGATCGAAAGCCGTGTCGCGATTTCAGGCGAGCGGCTTGCTGATGCGAAGGTCGGCTTCGACCAGCAGACGAACCAGCCGGTCGTGGACTTCAGCTTCGATTCGCTCGGCGCGCGCCAGTTCGCCGAGATTACCCGGGAAAATGTCGGCCGGCCCTTTGCGGTCGTCCTCGACGGCAAGGTCCTGACGGCGCCCGTCATCAACGAGCCGATCCTCGGCGGCCGTGGCCAGATCAGCGGCAACTTCACGGTCGAGGAGGCAACGGTCCTTTCAGCGCTCCTGCGCTCCGGTGCCCTGCCGGCGCCGCTGACGATCATCGAAGAGCGCTCCGTCGGCCCTAACCTCGGCAGCGATTCGATCCGCATGGGTCTCTATACCGGTCTGGTCGGCTTCAGTCTCGTCATCGGCCTCATGGTCGTCCTCTACGGCGCCTGGGGCATTATCGCCAACGTCGGTCTGCTGCTGCACACGATCATGACCATTGGCGCTCTTGCCCTGATCGGTTCAACGCTCACCCTTCCCGGCATCGCGGGTATTATCCTCGGCATCGGCATGGCGGTCGACGCCAACATCCTGATCAACGCGCGTATCCGCGAAGAAACCGAAGCGGGTGCCGGTGCGATGAAGGCGTTGGATGTCGGCTTCAACAAGGCCTATGCGACGATCCTCGATTCCAACGTCACCACGCTCACGGGCACGGTGCTCCTGTTCTGGCTCGGCAGCGGTCCGGTGAGAGGCTTCGCCGTGACGATGATGCTCGGCATCATTATCTCGATGTTTACCTCGGTGACGGTCGTGCGCCTGCTGATGCGCGAGGTCGTCGTTCGCCGCAAGATGAAGAAGCTGGAAATTCCGTCGCTCTTCGGCCGGGTGCCGCATCTGCCGACCATCTCCTTCATGAAGCGGCGCTACCAGGCGATTGGCTTTTCGGCCTTCCTGTCGATCAGCTCCGTCGTCCTGTTCTTCACGCCGGGTCTCAACTACGGCATCGACTTCATCGGTGGTATCCAGGTCGAAGCGGTTTCGAAGGAAAAGATTGATCTGCCGACGCTGCGCCATAGCCTCGAAGAGCTCAATCTCGGAGAGGTGGCGCTGCAGGACTTCGGCGGCGGCCAGTCGGTGCTGATCCGCGTCCAGCGCCAGCCGGGCGGCGAAAAGGAGCAGACGGCGGCGCTAAACCGGATCAAGGAGGCCGTGACAACCGCCGTGCCCGGCGCAACGCTGGAGCGTACCGAGGTCGTCGGCCCAACGATCAGCACGGAACTTGCACGTTCGGGCTCGCTCGCCGTCGGCCTCGCCATGCTGGCGATCCTGCTCTACATCTGGTTCCGCTTCGAGTGGCACTTCGCCGTCGGTGCGATCGCCGTGCTCCTGCTCGACATCACCAAAACCATCGGCTTCTTCGCGCTCACCGGCGTGGACTTCAACCTGACGGCGATCGCCGCATTGCTGACGATGATCGGCTACTCGGTGAACGACAAGGTGGTGGTCTACGACCGCATGCGCGAGAACCTGCGCAAGTATAAGTCGATGCCTTTCTCCGAACTCATCGACATGAGCATCAACCAGGTGATCGCACGATGCATCTTCACCTCGGTTGCGACTGCCCTCTCGTTGGTGCCGATGGCGATCTGGGGCGGCGAGGTCGTGCGCAGCTTCGCCTGGCCGATGATCTTCGGCGTCGTCATCGCCACCACCTCGTCGATCTATATCGGCGGGCCGATCCTGCTGTTCCTGAGCCGCTGGTGGAAGGATCGGGAGGCCGGCCGCTCCGGAGTGCAACCGGCAGGAACGCCGTAGCCGTTATCCAGCTGGTGGAAGCGGAGAAGCGCTTCCGATCGTAACAATTTGAGGGGCGGCCCGCGGGCTGCCCCTTTTTCGTCCGAAAGTGCTGTCTTTATAGAACTGTCCCTTGCAGGTCGATTCAATGCTACCTAGATAGCGTCAAGGTCCTCCGGGACAGCAAATGGAATTCTCTGCGGGAAACGGTAAGTCTGAGGAATTGTTTT
>JAPSJG010000076.1 GCA_031178305.1 Sinorhizobium sp. | reverse complement strand
GCGGCCGATATCGCGATCGCGGCGAAATTCGCGACCTCCGGGCAGGACTGCCTTGCGGCCAACCGCATCTATGTCGAGCGGCCGATCCTCACAGCCTTTGAGGAGGCTTTCGCCGCCCGGATCACCCGCCTGAAGGTCGGACCAGGGATCGAGCCGGGCACGGAAATCGGTCCGCTGATGCATGAGCGCGCCGTCGCCAAAGTCGAGGAGCAGGTTGAGGACGCCCTGAAGCGGGGCGCCAGGCTTGCGCTGGGTGGCAAGCGCCATCGGGCCGGGTCGCTGTTCTTTGAGCCCACCCTTCTGACCAATGTGCCGGACGAGGCGCGCATTATGCGTGAGGAGACATTCGGCCCCATCGCCGCCGTCACCGCCTTCGACCGCGAAGACGAGGTGATTGCGCGGGCGAACGACACCGAATACGGGCTCGTCGCCTATGTCGTCACCGAAAACGGCGCCCGCCAGCTGCGGCTTGCACGGGCGCTCGAATACGGAATGGTTGCGATCAACCGGGTGAGGATCACCGGAGGACCGATCCCCTTTGGCGGATGGAAGCAATCCGGCCTCGGCCGCGAGGGTTCGCGCCACGGCATGGAGGCCTTCACCGAGCTCAAATATCTCTGCATCGACACCGCCGCCTGACCGATTTCACGAAAGGACAGATAATGCTCGAAAGAAGCAACGAACTCACCGCTTGGGACCGTGACCACTTCTTCCACCCTTCCACGCATATGGGGATGCATGCGCGCGGCGAGAGCCCGACGAGGGTCATCGGCGGCGGCGAAGGCGTCTACATCACCGACATCGCCGGCAAGCGCAGCCTCGATGCCTTTGCCGGCCTCTACTGCGTCAACGTGGGCTACGGCCGGCAGAAGATCGCCGAGGCGATAGCCGAGCAGGCAAAGAACCTCGCCTACTATCACGCCTATGTCGGCCACGGCACGGAAGCCTCGATCCGGCTTGCCAAGATGATCATCGAGCGCGCGCCCGAAGGCATGTCGCGCGTCTATTTCGGGCTTTCCGGTTCGGATGCCAACGAAACCAACATCAAGCTGATCTGGTACTACAACAACATTCTCGGTCGGCCGGAGAAAAAGAAGATCATCTCGCGTTGGCGCGGCTATCACGGCTCGGGCGTGATGACCGGTTCACTGACGGGGCTTCATCTCTTCCACAACGCCTTCGACCTGCCGCGTACGCCGATCCTACATACGGAAGCACCCTATTATTTCCGCCGTCCTGACCGCTCGATGAGCGAAGAGCAATTCTCGCAATATTGCGCGGACACACTGGAGGAGATGATCCTCGCCGAAGGATCCGATACCGTTGCGGCCTTCATCGGCGAGCCAATACTCGGCACCGGTGGCATCGTGCCGCCGCCCAAGGGCTATTGGCAGAAGATCCAGGCGGTGCTTGAGAAATACGATATCCTTCTTATTGCCGATGAAGTCGTGACCGGTTTCGGCCGGCTCGGAACCATGTTCGGCTCGGATCATTACGGCATCAAGCCGGACCTCATCACCATCGCCAAGGGGCTGACCTCTGCCTATGCGCCGCTTTCCGGCACGATCGTCTCGGACAAGGTCTGGCAGGTGCTGGTGAAGGGATCCGATGAGCTCGGCGCCATCGGCCATGGCTGGACCTATTCGGCCCACCCGATCTGTGCCGCCGCCGGCATTGCCAATCTCGAGCTGATCGACGAGCTCGGCATCGTCGAGAATGCCGGTTCGACGGGCGCCTATTTCCGAGCAGAACTGCAAAGAGCCGTCGGCGACCATCGCCACGTCGGCGAGGTCCGCGGCGACGGCTTGATGGCGGCGGTCGAATTCGTCGAAAACCGCGACGATCGCAAGTTCTTTGATCCAGGCCGCAAGATTGGGCCGCAGATAGCGGCGGCGCTTCTCGAGCGCGGCGTAATCGGCCGTGCCATGCCGCAGGGTGATATCCTCGGCTTTGCTCCGCCGCTCTGCCTGACGCGGGAGGAGGCCGACATCGTCGTCAGGGCGACAGCCGACGCGATCCAATCCGTCCTCGGTCGCTGAAGGAGCACAACCATGATCCCTTCCGTTCCGAAGACCATGGCGGCCGTGCTGCTCACAGGCCACGGCGGGTTGGACAAGCTCGTCTACAGTCGGGAGGTCGCCGTACCGGCTCCCGCCGCCGGCGAAGTCCTGATCAAAGTCTCTGCCTGCGGCATGAACAACACCGACGTCTGGGTACGCGAAGGCGCCTACGGCACCGAGGACGATCCCTCCGCCGTCTCGACCTGGCGGCGCCGCGGCAACACGCTTACCTTCCCGCGCATCCAGGGCACGGACGCGGTCGGCCACATCGTCGCGGCCGGCGAAGGCGTCGACAAGGCACGCATCGGCGAGCGCGTCATGGTCGATTTCTCGATCTATAACCGCGACGACGACAGCCTCGCCGACATCGACTATATGGGCCACGGCCGCGACGGCGGCTACGCGGAGTACATGGCGCTTCCCGCGGAAAATGCCCATGTGGTCGCTACCGATCTGACGGACGTTGAGCTCGCGACCTTCTGCTGCGCCTATCTCACCGGCGAACGAATGCTGCAAAGGGCGAGGCTCGCGGCCGGCGAACGAATTCTGGTGACTGGCGCGTCCGGAGGTGTCGGTTCGGCGATCATTCAACTCGCCCGCGCCCGTGGCGCCATCCCGATCGCCGTCGCCGGCCCCGGCAAGGAAGCCGCCACGCTTGAGATTGGTGCCGAAGCCGTCGTGACGCGTGGCGAGGGAGACCTCGCCGAGGCCGTGCAAGCGGCGAGCGAAGGCCGGCCGATCGACATCGTCGCCGACCTCGTCGGCGGCCCTCTCTTCAACGACCTTTTGAAGATCCTGCGACCGGAAGGACGCTACACCACCGCGGGCGCCATCGCCGGCCCGGTCGTCAAGCTCGATCTTAGGACAATGTATCTGAAGCAATTGGAGCTGCACGGATCGAGCCAGGGCAGCCGCGCCGACTTCCGGCGCCTGGTGCGCTATATCGAAGAGAAGAAAATCCGCCCGCTCGTCGGCGGAGTCTATCCCCTGTCGGAATTTCATCGCGCACAAACAAACTTCATGGCGAAGAACTTCGTCGGCAAGCTCGTTGTGGTTCCCGACTGAACCATGTGGCAGGTCGCCTGTGGCTGTCGGGAGACTCAGTCAGGCAATATCCGCCTTGAAGGGAGCGGCAAGCAGACGCCGTTCCGGCGGCATAGTTCCAGGGCATGAGCGCATCGAATTCGCTGCTCGGCCAGCAATCGGCGATGCGCTCGAGCGTCTGCGTGAGCCAGGCAAGCGGATCAACTTGTTCATCTTTGCCGTTTATGCCGACCGTTGAACATGCCGAGCGCCTCTTCCGATAGCGGCGGTATGCAGCGATTTTCCCGCCATCTCGAACAAAAACCGGCCGTTGAAACTTGGCATGGTTCTCATGCTCAAACTTTCTGCATGGGTCGACCAAGATCGCGAAGGTGTCGTCCCGAGGACTTGCTAGCAGCAAACGGCCTCAAGAGCGCTCGCTACGCGGCAAACGTTGCTCACTTACAAGCCGGGGGTCGGCCCGAAGCATTTGGGAGTACCCGCTTGCACAGAACGCGATCTTGCCGGTCGGAGGCGAGTTCATGCTGATCGTCCAACGCCAAAACGCGAATGGGCGCACCAAACGCTCCCGAGCAACCCGGTCGATGGACAGTTCACTCATCGCGGTGCGCCCCTCGCTGTCGCCGTGATCTATGGAAAGCTTGAGATCAGCGACGTCGTGAAACGACAGCGTGGCCGGCGCTACGCGGAAGCGGGCCTCCCCGGAATTTTCACAAAGCCACTCGACGATGAAGTCGATGTCGAGCACCAGATCGCTGCGCCAATCTTGCCTTTCCGGATCGCCAAGATCGAACCGTATCCCGTAGATGAGGTTGTCGTGCCAACGCCAGACGAGATCGTCGTCGCGTGTGCCATCATGCTCGGCATCAGTCACCATCAGAACTGTCCCCCAGTGAACGAGGCAGCCGAACCTTACTCTTCGTCAAGCTCGTCGGGCCACATCTGGGCGCATGCAACGCGCCCATACGAATCCTATCCGTCATCAGCACGTAGGCAGCGATGTTGCGGGGGCCTGATTGCGCAGAGACTTGTATTTTTCCGCCACCGGTTCGGTAGTCTACATTATATGATTTTCTTGTTCGTGCCGGCGTTACGTCCTGGTACGTTCGGCCATGGGATCGTACATCGGCTTCAGCGATGCCTTCGCCGGGTAGCGCTCGCCGGCGATCTCGATCTCGTAGCTGGACGAGAGAATATCTGCCTCGCTCTGGCCCTCGCAGGGTACGTAGCCCAGCCCGATCGCGCCGCCGAGGTAGTGTCCGTAGTTGCCCGACGTGATGATCGAAACGATCTTTCCGTCACGCACTAGGGCTTCGTTGTGGAACAGCAACGGTTCCGGGTCCTTAAGGCGGAACTGCACGAGTCGGCGTTTCAGGCCCTCTTCGCGTTTACGAAGGACGGCGTCCCGTCCGATGAACTCGCCTTTCGCCGTCTTCACCGCGAAACCCAGTCCTGCCTCGAGTACGTGATCCTCGTCGGTGATGTCATGCCCAAAATGCCTGAACGCCTTCTCGATGCGGCAGGAGTCGAGCGCGTGAAGACCGCACAGCTTAAGCCCTGAAGGCCTGCCAGCTTCCTCAAGCGCCTCGAATACGTGGGCGGTCTGGTCGGAGGAGACATAAAGCTCCCAACCCAACTCGCCGACGTAGCTGACACGATGCGCGCGGGCGAGTCCCATTCCGATTTCGATTTCCTGAGCCGTGCCGAACGGGAACGCCTCGTTGGAGAAGTCATTGGGGCTGACGCGGATGATCACATCCCGTGCCTTCGGCCCCATGAGCACGAGAACAGATTCCGATGCCGTCACGTCGGTGATCACGACGAACTCTTGGGGCCGGAGCTGTTTCCTGAACCAGGCGAGATCCCGCTGAAGGGTCGCGCCGGGAACGACGGCAAAGAAGGCCGTGTTGGAGAGACGCGTTACGGTGAGATCGCTCTCGATGCCGCCACGCTGGTTGAGCATTTGGGTGTAGACGATACGGCCAGGCTCGACGTCCATCTGATTGGCGCACACCCTCTGAAGGAATGCCGTCGCGTCACTGCCCTCGATCCGGATCTTGCCAAAGGACGTCATGTCGAACAGGCCGACCCCGTTGCGCACAGCGAGATGTTCTTCCTTCTGGTTCTCGAACCAGTTCTGCCGCTTCCACGTATAGCGGTACTCGCGTTCCTGGCCCCCCCTGGCGAACCAGTTCGCACGCTCCCAACCCGCGACCTCTCCGAAGACCGCACCACGGGCCTTGAGGTGTTCATGCAGCGGAGTGCGGCGGACGCCACGCGAGGTTGCCACCTGACGGTAAGGAAAGTGGTCGGCGTAGAGAAGGCCGAGGGTCTCCGTGACCCGCTCCTTCAGGTACTGCCTGTTTCGCTGGAAAGGTTGGGCGCGACGGATGTCCACCTCCCAAAGATCGAACGGGGGGTCGCCATCGTTCATCCACTGCGCAAGGGCGAAACCCGCGCCCCCAGACGACGCGATGCCGATCGAGTTGTATCCTGCCGCGACCCAGTACCCTTTCAGCTCGGGGGCCTCGCCGAGGTAGTAGCGATCGTCGGGCGTGAAGCTCTCGGGACCGTTGAAGAAGGTGTGGATGCCCGCGGTCTCAAGAATGGGCATGCGCCTGACGGCCTTCTCAAGGATCGGTTCAAAATGGTCGAAATCCTCCGGAAGTTGATCGAAGCAGAAGTCCTCGCTGATGCCGCCCATGCCCCAGGGCTTGGCCCTTGGCTCGAACGCGCCGAGAAGCATCTTTCCAGCGTCTTCCTTGTAGTATGCGCATTCATCGGGAACACGCAGTACGGGCAAGCGGGAGAGGTTTTCGATTGCTTCCGTGACGATGTAGAAGTGCTCGCATGCATGCAACGGAAGCGTAACGCCGGAACGGGCGGCCAGGTCCCTGCCCCACATTCCGCCACAGTTGACGACGAGGTCCGTTTCGATCGTACCTCTCTCCTCGCCTCGAGCCCAGGAGACGCCAGTGACGCGGCCGTCGCGATCATGCACGGCGGTCACCTTCACGTTCTCGATTACCTTCGCGCCGAGTTGGCGCGCTCCTTTGGCGAGCGCCATGGCGATATTGGCGGGATCGCATTGGCCGTCACGCGGCAAATGCACGGCTCCGACGACGTCGTCGGTGTTGAGATGCGGATAAAGCTCCTTCACCTGGCGCGGCGAGATCTCGTGAACATCCACGTCGAATGCGCGAGCAAGCGTCGCTTGGCGGTAAATCTCCTCATTTCGTTCCTGCGTCAGCGCCACTGTGATGGAGCCGTTCTGGCGCATCCCCGTTGCGATGCCTGTCTCCTCTTCCAACTTGACATAGAGGTCGGCGGAGTATTTCGCCAGGCGCGTCATGTTCTCGGAGGCGCGCAACTGACCGACAAGTCCAGCGGCATGCCAGGTGGTACCCGACGTCAGTTGCTTTCGCTCAAGCAGGACGATGTCTTTCCAGCCGAGCTTCGCCAGGTGATATGCGACCGAGCATCCGGAGATGCCGCCGCCGATGATGACCACACGTGCTTTGTCGGGAAGCTCGTTCATGCGCGTATTCTTTCGTTTTGCGGATCCCATAGCGGCTGGTCTGGCTCGACCTTGGCCTGGTGGCGTTTTCCAAAGATTTCGATTTCCAGCGAGGTCCCGGGCGCAGCGAGGTCGGAGCGGACAACGCCGAGCGCGATCGACCTGTCGATGCGATGACCGTAGCCTCCAGAAGTCGTCTCTCCGACGATCTCATCGCCGTGCCAGATGGTGGACATATACGGCGCGTCGTATTCGCCAGCGTCGACGGTAAGCGTCACGAAGCGTCTCCGAACGCCCTGCTGTTTCGCGTCGACGATGGCGGCCTTACCCACGAACTCGGGCTTTTCCCACCTGACAAAGCGCTCGAGACCGCCCTCGAGAACCGAGTAGTCGGTCGAAAGATCGACCTTCCAGGCGCGGTAGCCCTTTTCCAGACGCAGCGCATCGAGGGCAAACATGCCGAATGGCCTTAGGCCGTGCTTCTGCCCCGCTGCCCAGACGACGTCGAAGATCGCGGGAGTGTCCTCGACTTTGCTGTGAATCTCCCAGCCGAGCTCGCCCGCGAATGAAACGCGCACGAGCCTGCATTCCCGGCCTGCGATGTGGGCTGGCTGATGTGTCAGCCAGCCCTTCGCGAGATCCGCGTCGGCAACTTCACAAAGGATTGAGCGTGACGCGGGTCCGGTCAGGATCTGGCACGAGAACATATCAGTGACATCGGTGATTGTTATGTGGCTATTCTTCGGAAGATGCTTCTCGAGCCATTCGCGGTCGTGCCACTGCGCAACGGCTGCTGTGATCAGGACGAATGATTCCTCCTCGATCGCCATCACCGACATCTCGGTGACGATCCTTCCCGCTTCATCGGCGAAATATGCCAGCCCTATGCGACCTGGCTTGGGGACGAGCCCTGTCGTGATGCTGGAAAGCCAGTCTCGGGCTCCTTCCCCCTCGACCTTGAAACGAGAGAACCCAGGGAGATCCAGGATACCTGCATGGTCGCGGACCGCGTGGCATTCCTCGCGAATGCGCCGGAACCACGGCCCGTCCCGCCGGAAGGTTTCCGTGCTGTGTTCGGATGTGTCGTCCCCCGGCTGTGCAAACCAGTTCGCACGCTCCCACCCGTTGTAGGGACCAAACTGGCCGCCGATCTCCTTCATCCGATCGTGCAGCGGCGAGAGCTTGCGGTCGCGTCCGGCTGGCCAGACATGGCGAGGGAAGTGGATCGCGTACTCGTTTCCGTAGACCTCCATAGCCTTGTCGACGCAGTACTGCGGATCCGTATAGTCGGTGAAGCGCCGCGGATCACAGGACCACATGTCCCATTCAGTTTTGCCTTCTGTGACCCATTCAGCGAGAACCTTCCCCGCACCGCCGGCCTGAGCGATGCCGAAAGTGAACACGCATGCTTCGAAAGCATTCGGCACGCCCGGCATTGGTCCGATCAGCGGGTTACCGTCCGGCGCATAGGGGATGGGCCCGTTGATGATCCTTGAAAGACCGGCGGTGCCAAGGATCGGCACGCGCTCCACGGCGTCGTTCAGGTACCATTCCAGGCGATCCAGGTCATCGGGATAGAGCTGGAAGGAGAAGTCGTCGGGCATCGGGTCATCAGGCGTGGCCCAGTGTGCGCGGCAGGTCCGCTCATAGGGGCCGAGGTTCATCCCCGTCTTCTCCTGGCGGAGATAATAGGAGCTGTCGACATCTCTGAGAAGCGGCAGCTTGCAACCGTGTTCGCCGGACCAGGCCGCGAGTTCCGGGATCTCTTCGAAAAGAATGTACTGATGGCTCATCACCGCCATCGGCACTTCCCGGCCGAACATGCGGCCCACCTCCTGAGCCCGGTAACCAGCCGCGTTCACCACGTACTGGCAGCGGACGTCACCCTTCTCTGTGGTGATGATCCACTCGTCACGATCGCGTCGCACCCCGGTCACAGCGCAAAAGCGGACGATCCTGGCGCCGAGTTCCCTTGCTCCCTTCGCGAGCGCTTGCGTTAGCTGCGCGGGGTCGATATCGCCATCGTTGGGATCGTAAAGAGCGCCCTTGATATCGTGGGTCTCCAAGAACGGATAGCGTCGCTTGATATCGTCGAGGCCGGCAATCTCGATGTCCATGCCCTGGTAGCGGCCCATTCCCTTGACCCTCTGGAACTCGAGCATCCTTTCCTCGGTATGCGCCAGTCGCAGAGACCCAGTGACGTGGTAGTTCATCGGGTAGTCGACTTCAGCGCCGAGACGCTTGTACAGTTCCGTCGAGTAGCGCTGCATGTGCATGATCGACCAGGAGGCCGAGAACGTCGGTACGTTGCCCGCCGCGTGCCATGTGGAGCCGGACGTCAGCTCGTTCTTCTCTAGAAGAACGCAGTCCGCCCATCCGGCTTTCGCAAGATGATAAAGGCAAGAGACGCCGACAGCCCCGCCTCCAATGATCACGACACGAGAAGTTGATGGAACTTCAGACATTTATGTCTCCGCTTCAGTATTGCTGAGGTGGGCCCGGCCGATGGCTAAGATCCAGGCCCCGCAAGTTAGACCGCCTTCTCGAGGCCGGTCGGACGCGCCCCCGGATTTTCGTGTTCGATCGCTGGCTACCCATCAGCCGGGGAGCCACTGGGCTCGGAAGCCCGGCATACGGCATCCCCTTCGGGAAAACGCCGAAATAGGCGTCCCAAACAGAGTCTCCCATTTTTCCACTCCGAGGTTTGTCCCTGCCCGTTATTTTTCCTTCGAAGGGGCGGTGCCGTCGCATCCGTAAAACCGGACGCGAGGAAACATTCCATAGAAAAATGAATTTTACAAGAATGAAAAAATGCGCTTTATTTTTTACAGATGTGAAGCCGATATCACGACAGCGCAGCATACCTTGAAAAAACAAGGGAAATCTTCATGAACGACGATTCTTGCACAATGGGCGATTGTTTCTGCCCCGGCGGCGGATGTAACTATTCCCCATGTATTCATGAGGAAAGCCATGCCCCCAAGAATGATGCGCATAGCCGATGAGAGGAATGTCGCTGAGGCAGTAGAAGAGATGGCGATTGGCGGACAAATCAGGGAACTGCGCAAGGTCAAAGGCCTGACCCTCCAGCAGGTTGCAGATGCTGCTGACGTATCCGTCGGCTATCTCAGCCAAATTGAGCGCAATCAGACGAAGCTCCCGATAGGCGTGCTGAAGAAGATCAGCGACACGCTAGGAGTGCACATGAACTGGTTCTTCCACGGCAGTGACATTCCGGCGCAGGAGAAGGATCTTGTCGTCCGCTCGCACAATCGCCGGAAGTTCACGTTCACGGGCCTTGGAATCGAAGAGGAGTTGCTGTCGCCGAATCTGAGCGGCCCCTTGGAGATGCTGTTGAGCACGATCGAACCGGGGGCGGACAGCGGTGATTACAGCCATGACGGTGTCGAAGCCGGGCTGGTCATCTCCGGAAGATTAGACCTTTGGGTCGCGGGGCAGTTTTTTCAGCTCGAGGAAGGCGATAGCTTCTCCTTCAAGAGTACCGAGACACACCGCTGTGGCAATTCGGGTGACAAACCGACAAAGGTCGTCTGGGTGATCACCCCCCCGCATTACTGACGCGGGCGAGCAGTTAAGGTGACCGCAACCATACGGTCATCGTGAATTGATCATTGGCGGCACTGGTGTGAGCTTAAACGCGGCGGCTGCTTATGCCGCGAAAGTCTCATGGCCCGGCACGAACCCTTGGTGAGGGCCGTAATAACGAGTTCGGATTGTGCTCCGTCGATCATGCGGCTTAGCCGACGGCATTCCGAGTCGCCTACATGCCAAGGAGCACAGCCCCTCCGGTCATCCCCGCCCCGGCGGCCGTCAGCAACAGCTTCTCCCCGGGCGCGAAGGACTTGGCCTTGTGTGCGAGCGAGAGCGAAAGCGGAATTGTCGCTGCCGACGAGTTACCGTGCTCCTCGATGGTGCGCACAATCTTTGACGGCTCGATGCCGAGGTTGCCACAAACCGCGTCGAAGATCCGGACATTCGCCTGGTGTGGCACGAAACGGCTGACGTCTGCCGCGCCAATTCCCGCGTCGGCAAGGGCACGATCTGCGCAGGCCGCCATCATTTCCACGGCCCGGACGAACACTTCCCGCCCGTCGCGCATGGTCATCAGGACATCCTCCGCCGCCATGCCCGGCGCAAAGGGACGGCGGCTGCCGCCGGCTGGAATCGTTATCAGGTCGTAGCCGCTCCCGTCCGACGCCAGATCGACGCCGATGAGCCCCTTGTCCTGATCGTCGCAAGGCTCGATGACGACCGCGCCGGCCGCATCGGCAAAAAGCACCGCACTCGCCTTTTCCGCCGGATTGATCCGACGGCTCAGGATATTGGCGGCAACGACAAGGACCGGCCTTCCCTGCGCACGGACGAAACCGTCGGCGAGCGTCAGGGCGTACAGGAAGCCCGAGCAGGCGCCGGCAAGGTCGATCGCACCGCAATTGGCAAGCCCGAGACGATGGGCAAGCAGCGGCGCGGATGGCGGCAGCAGGTGGTCGGGCGTGGAGGTCGCAAGCAGCGTCAAAGCGACATCGCCCCGCGAAATGCCCGCTTCCTGAAGCGCCGCTTCTCCGGCTTTTGACGCAAGTCCGGTCAGCGTATCTCCCGCCTCCACCCAGTGCCGCGCACGGATGCCCGTCCGCCGCTCGATCCAGCCCGGCTCGAGGCCGAGCCTCGTTTCGATCTCGGCATTTTCGACCCGCCGCGCCGGCACGTAATGGCCGAAACCGGCAAGACGGGATGATCTGGCGGTGCTCATAGCCGCCCCGCCGCGAAGGCCGACGCCGCCTCGTCGATCGCGTCATAAGCCCGGTCGAGATCGGCGTC
>JAPSJG010000075.1 GCA_031178305.1 Sinorhizobium sp. | reverse complement strand
TCCCAGCCCCGAAAATCAGCATCCGCCAATCAAGGAAACTCAAGAGCGAGAGACATCGTCGCCAGCAGCGCCGCCGCCCTCGTCAGTGATCGGGCTTATAGACCCACCACACCGAACACGTCAACAGGGGTCGGCGAAAAAAATGACAGTTTTCTGACAAAGCCCTGAAACACAAGGCTTCGCGGGCAGAGAATACATTTTTGCGACGATTTCGACCCCTGTGGATAACCGATTTCGCCCTCAGTTCTTCACAATCGGCCGATCTAAGCGATATCAACGCGTCGTTTGGGAATGCTTCGCACTCGACGCGCGAACTGCCGCACCCCTTTGCGGCGATTTGACTTAGACGCGCGGAAGATGCACATCTTCGCGCAACGTATCGATGGAAGAATACGGCAAATGCAATCGGGGACATCCAGTCTGGCATGATCAATGACAGGAACATGCTGCGGTCGCTCGGCGATCAACCGCCGATCCTTGCGGATGGACGCCGCGCGCCGGATCGGCGCGAGATTTCCATGCGCTGGCTTTCGGGTACGTTCCTCACCGGCATCACTTCCAGCCTCCTAATGGGTGTCGCGCTGTTTGCAGCCCTCGACGGCCGCCAGCAACTGGCAATTCCGGCGGAGGCCTTCGCCGCGCTCGACCCGTCAGGGATCAGCGCGGCCAAGAGAGGAAACCGCATTCTCTCACCCAACGTCGTCGCCAAACCGGCGGACAAGACGGTCATGGAAGTCTCGACCATGATCCACGACGGTGAAAGAGAGGTCGTCCGCCGTCAGCCCTTCGTGCATGTGAAGATGGCGCTCGCCGCCAACCACCAGACCTCGGAAAACTATCCCAGCTTCGATCCGCTGGCGATTTTTTCCACCGACGAAGGACGGACCGAACCGCCTGCGGTCAGAACCGGCACCATTTATGGTTCGGACGTCGAATCCGAGGTGGCGCTGAAGACCGTCAATTTTCCGCTCAACGGGTCCGGCTTTACTTTCGGTTCGTCGATGTCGCTCGACGAAGTGGAGGAGAATGTCCGCACAAACGGTTCCGTGCTCACCGAAGGCAGCACCCAGGTCGCTTCTCTCTTCTATGTCGATCCGCAGCGTTTCGCCTCCGACGACGGCAACCTCGACCTGCTGCAGGGCCTGACGGCCCGCATCGTCGAGGAGAACATGAGCGTCTCGACCTACGAGAACATCACCAAGGAGAGCACCGAGTATGCCGACGACGTCATCCCGGTGCGCCGCGACACTGCGATCGCGGCGGTGATGCAGAGTGCCGGCTACGCCAAGGCCCAGGCCGAGGATGCTGCCGCCTACATCCAAGAGGCGCTCGGCGCCAAGGAGCTTGCCGCCGGAGACGTGCTGCGAATCGGCATCATCCAGAAGGGCGAGGAGGCGCAGATCGTCCGCGCGACGGTCTACACCGGTAACCGGCACGTGCTGACGATGGCGCTCGACGACCGTGGGCGCTTCGTCCCCGGCGCGGAACCACCGAGGCTCGATGCGGTTGCAACCGCCTTCGATGACACCGGAGCGCCGACCGTCACGAGCGGGCACGACCTGCCGCGCATCTACGATGGAATCTATCGCGCCGCCCTCTCCTACGGCATGAACAGCGAAATGGTTGCTTTGATCATCAAGCTGCTCGCCAGCAATGTCGATTTTCAGGCACAGCTAAAGGCGACGGATTCGCTCGAAGCCTTCTTCTCCGTCGCCGACGAAAGCGGCCGGGCGACGGAGGATTCCGAACTTCTCTATGTGAACGCGAAGTTCGGGGACGCGGAAACCCGGTTCTATCGCTTCCAGGACCCGGATGACCAGTCGATCGACTTTTTCGACAAGGACGGCAAGAGCATCCGCCAGTTCCTGTTGCGCAATCCGGTCCCGAATGGCCGCTTCCGTTCCGGTTTCGGTATGCGTCGCCATCCGATCCTCGGCTTCTCTCGCATGCACACGGGCGTCGACTGGGCGGCCCCGCGCGGAACGCCGATCATCGCAGCGGGCAATGGGGTCGTCGAGAAAGCGGGCTGGGATTCGGGCGGCTACGGCAACCAGACACTGATCCGCCACGCCAATGGCTACGTATCGTCCTATAATCACCAGAGCGTCATCGCCAAGAGTATCAAGCCGGGCGCAAAGGTCGTACAGGGCCAGGTGATCGGCTGGGTCGGCACGACCGGGCTTTCGACGGGCCCGCACCTCCATTACGAATTGATCGTCAACGGCAGCAAGGTGGATCCGCTACGCATCCGCCTGCCGGGAGGAAAATCGCTTTCAGGCGAAGCGCTCGCAAAGTTCGAGAAGGAGCGGCAGCGGATCGACGAACTCCTCGGCAAGGACGACGTCAGCGAAGTGGCGAGCAAATAAGGCATATCGCTGGAACGTGTGCAGCGGGTTTTGGCTGTCACGCGCCAGACTTCAGGTTTCGTGATGAGCGCATGCAAAAGGCCGCCCCAGGGGGCGGCCTTTTGCATATTGCCACTGAGGCGTTAAGCCGCTTCCTTCGCCGCGGCCGAGCCGCGCTTGAAGTTCAGCCGATCGGAACCGGCGACGATCTTGATCACCGATCCGTCCGGGAACTCACCCTGCAGCATCTTTTCCGCGAGCGGGTCCTGTACATATTTCTGAATTGCCCGCTTCAGGGGACGCGCGCCGTAGGCCGGATCGTACCCCTTTTCGGCGAGGAAATTCCGCGCCTCGTCCTCGAGCTCGATCGTGATCTTGCGCTCGGCAAGCAGCTTGCGCAGCCTTTCCATCTGGATGTCGACAATGGCGCCCATCTGCGCACGTTGCAGCCTGTGGAAGAGGATGATCTCGTCCACACGGTTCAGGAACTCAGGCCGGAACGCGGCTCTCACCACGTCCATCACCTGCTCGCGGACTACATCGCTGTCCTGGTCCTCCCCAAGCCCGATCAGATACTCCGCACCGAGGTTCGAGGTCATGATGATCATCGTGTTCTTGAAGTCGACAGTGCGGCCCTGGCCATCGGTCAGGCGGCCGTCGTCGAGCACCTGCAGGAGTACGTTGAAGACATCCGGATGCGCCTTCTCGATCTCGTCGAACAGCACCACCTGATAAGGCCTGCGGCGGACGGATTCGGTAAGCGCCCCACCTTCCTCGTAACCGACATAGCCGGGCGGCGCGCCGATCAGCCGGGCGACCGAGTGCTTCTCCATGTATTCCGACATGTCGATCCGCATCAGAGCCGTTTCGTCGTCGAACAGGAAGCGCGCAAGCGCCTTGGTAAGCTCCGTCTTGCCGACGCCGGTCGGACCGAGGAAGATGAAGGACCCGATCGGACGGTTCGGATCCTGAAGCCCGGCGCGCGAACGGCGAACCGCCCGCGAGACGGCTTGGACCGCATCTCCCTGGCCGACGACCCATTTCGACAGCTCGTCCTCCATCCGGAGCAACTTCTCGCGTTCGCCTTCCAGCATCTTGTCAACGGGAATGCCGGTCCAGCGCGACACGACATGGGCGATGTGGTCGGGGGTCACCACTTCCTGCACCATGGCCTTGACGTCCGACCCGTCCTGGCTTTCCGCGTCGGCGAGTTCCTTCTCGAGCTTCGGGATGACGCCATAGGCAAGCTCACCCGCCCGCTGGAACTCGCCCTTGCGCTGGGCGATCTGGAGCTCGTTGCGCGCCTCGTCGAGCTCCTTCTTGAGGTCGGCGGCCCGCCCGAGCTTCTGCTTCTCGGCCTGCCATCGCGCCGTGAGGGCCGCCGCCTGCTCCTCGAGCGCAGCAAGGTCGAGCTCCAGCTTTTCCAGGCGGTCCTTGGAGGAGGCATCCGTCTCCTTCTTCAAGGCTTCACGCTCGATCTTCAACTGGATCACGCGCCGGTCGAGCTCGTCGAGCTCTTCGGGCTTGGAATCAACTTGCATGCGAAGACGCGAGGCGGCTTCGTCCATAAGGTCGATCGCCTTGTCGGGCAGGAATCGGTCCGTGATGTAGCGGTTGGAAAGCGTCGCAGCCGCAACCAGGGCTGAATCGGAGATCCGCACCTTATGATGCTGCTCGTACTTCTCCTTGAGCCCGCGCAGAATCGAGATCGTATCCTCGACCGTCGGTTCATCTATGAACACCGGCTGGAACCGCCGAGCCAGGGCAGCATCCTTCTCGACATTCTTGCGATACTCGTCGAGCGTCGTAGCACCGACGCAGTGCAGTTCGCCGCGCGCCAGCGCCGGCTTCAGGAGGTTAGACGCGTCCATCGCTCCCTCGGCTTTGCCGGCGCCCACCAGCGTGTGCATCTCGTCGATGAAGAGGATGATCTCACCCTCCTCGGAGCGTACCTCATTGAGCACGGCCTTCAGCCGCTCCTCGAACTCGCCGCGGAACTTCGCGCCGGCAATCAGGGCACCCATGTCGAGCGCCATCAGCCGCTTGTCCTTCAAGCTCTCCGGTACGTCGCCATTGACGATCCTGAGCGACAAGCCCTCGGCAATCGCCGTCTTGCCGACGCCCGGTTCGCCGATCAGCACCGGATTGTTCTTCGTCCGGCGCGAGAGCACCTGGATCGTCCGGCGGATTTCATCGTCGCGGCCGATCACCGGATCGAGTTTGCCCTCGCGCGCCTCCGCCGTCAGATCACGTGCATATTTCTTCAGGGAATCGAATCCCTGCTCGGCATTGGCGCTATCGGCAGTCCGGCCCTTCCGGATCTCGTTGATCACCTGGCTGAGCTTCTGTGGCGTGACACCTGCCTTCGAGAGGATCGAAGCAGACGCAGCGGAACTTTCGATCGCCAATGCCAGAAGCAGGCGTTCGACGGTCACGAAACTATCGCCGGCTTTCTTCGCCGCTTCTTCTGCCGCGGTGAACACCTTTGCGAGCGGCTGCGATAGGTAGACCGAGCCGCTGCCGCCAGTCACCTTCGGGAGCTTGGCCAATGCCTGCGCGGTGCCCGTCCTTGCTTCGCGCGCATCGCCGCCGGCGCGTTCGATGAGCGAAGCCGCCATGCCTTGCTCGTCGTCGAGCAAGACCTTCAGAACGTGCTCCGGCGTGAACTGCTGGTGCCCCTCCGCCAGCGCATAGGTCTGCGCCGATTGCAGGAAACCGCGGACACGTTCGGAATATTTCTCGATATTCATTCTTACCTCCATAGCCCGGCAAGCCCGTCGCGGCACCGGCCGGTGTTACAGGATCAGGCTCCCGCATTCGGCAAGCCTGTCAGCAGCGTCTTATTCCCGCCTTGCGCGGGATCAACTCTTCAGGCGCAATATGGTGCCGTGTTTTTTAAAATTAAAGAGCAAGGCGCGTAGTCGCCGTTATGGCGGAGACCCAAACGAAAAAGCCCGGCCGAGAGGCCGGGCTTGCTTATGACAATCATTTTAGGTCGGATCGACCCAAAATGATAACCCTGATCGATTCCACTGCATGTTTCCTTACATCGGAGCCGATTTAAGGATAAAGACATGCAGCATTTCAAAGTGCTACAGCGACCCTTGTGCGTCTGAATGTGTCTGAAAAGACGCGCGGCGCTGTAGGAAGTTGGTATGCGGGTGGAAAACCGCGCACGCTTTCCCTCATCCCGCTCTAACGGGAAACTTGCTGCTCTAAAGGGAAACTTGCCGCTTATTCCGATGCGGCCAGCGCAGGAGCATCGGTCGCTGGCGGAGTATCGCCAGCGTCTGCTTCCTCCGAAGCCTTGTGGCGCGGCTGGCGGCGCGGACGCGATGCGCTGCGACGACGCGAAGAAGCCCGTCCGGACGAACCTGCCGACGTTTCCTCTTCCAAGGACACCTCCGCAGGCACGCCTTCGATCACCGGCTGCGGTCCGGAACCGTCGATGACCGGCTGCGGCTCGTTGGCGAGCGCTGCTGCCGGTGCCGGCTCGTTATATCCCTGATCCATCTCGTCCTGATCGCGATCGATCAGATCGCGATCCTGATCCTGACGCTCATCCCGCTGGAAGCGGTCCTGCATCTGGGCCTGCGCTGCAGCGATGATTCGATTGTAGTGCTCGGCGTGCTGCAGATAGTTTTCCGCCATGACGCGGTCGCCAGCGCTCTGGGCATCGCGCGCCAGTGCCGAGTATTTTTCGGCGATATGCTGGGCAGTACCACGAATCTTCACATCCGGGCCGGAACTGTCGTAAGTCCGCGTCAACGGATTGGAGCCCTTGCGGTTATTGCTTCCGTTATTGTTGTTCCGCCCACGGCCGCGCTTGTTTTGCTGTCCTGGCCTCATAGTCCATTCACCTGAATTTTCTTTGTACTGATGATCATGTGATTCCGCATTCCGGCCGGATGTGCCCGCACCAGAGAAAACACGCGCCACGGCAGACCGCCTGTTCGCGATCCCGGCGCCGGCTGACGTCAAATTAACAGGTACCCGCACAAGGCACTGTCGAACCCTAGCAACTCTTTCTTGAGAGCAATCCCCGTGGCCAGGTCATACTGGAACGAATCTCTGGTCCATGACCTTCTGCCCAGTGCGCGGGCAGAACCTAGCCCGCTTCCTTCGGGATTCCAAGTCCTTTCTTTGCTCTTCGAGAAAAGAGAGGCCCTGGTGCAGCATTTTTTCAACGGTTGATGCTACGATCAACGACCCGCTCGAATGCCAGAACCCGGTCGTTGCCGCCAAGATCCGTCGCGCTCTGAAGCACACGAAACCCTCGCGCTTCGAAAAGCGCCGTAACCGTCTGCTTCTGGTCAAAACCGATTTCCAAGCCTATTACGCCGTCCCTTTCAAGATGGCGGCCAGCGTCACGCGCAATGGCACGGTAGGCGTCGAGCCCGTCATTTCCGCCGTCAAGTGCGGCGGCCGGATCGTGGTGTCTCACTTCCGGCTCAAGCTCATGAACAATACTGCACCGGATATACGGCGGATTTGAGACGATGACGTCGAACCGCCCCTCCACCGCGCCGAACCAATTGCTTCTACGGGTTTCGAAACGGTCGGCGAGCCCGTTCCTTTCGGCGTTTTCACGCGCCGTCGCCAGGGCGTCCTCCGATATATCGGTACCGAGTCCACGAGCGTCAAGTACCGACGCGAGAAGCGCAAGGCAGATCGCGCCGGTGCCGGTTCCGAGATCGATGATGCGGCAGCTGCCCCTGCGGGCGGCAATCCGCCGCACATAAGGAATGAGGCAGTCGACCAGCGTTTCGGTATCGGGCCGCGGCTCCAGAGTTTCCTTCGAGAGCTTGAGCGCCAATCCGAAGAATTCGCGCTCACCAAGGATGCGATAGACAGGCTCGCGCGCGGCGCGGCGCGCGACCGCGGCACGAATGCGCGCGGCGTCTGCCTCGCTTACCGCCTCCCCTCCCCGCGTCATCAATTCCGCGAAGGACAGGCCGAGCAGACCCGAAACGAGGTGCCGGGCATCGAGCGCCGCGCGGTCGATGCCGGCCGCCTTCAGCCGGTCACGGCTTTCGGCGAGCAGCCTCTCGAGCGTGTCGCTCATCTCGATCAATTCTGCCGCTCGCCGAGGAGCGCAAGCTGGCTGGCCTGATGGTCCGCAAGGAGCGCATCTACGACCTCGTCTATCTCGCCTTCCATCATCCGGTCGATCTTGTAGAGCGTGAGATTGATGCGATGATCGGTAACGCGCCCCTGCGGGAAATTATAGGTGCGGATGCGTTCCGAGCGGTCCCCGGACCCGACCTGGTTCTTGCGGTCGGCAGAGCGCTCGCTTTCGGCGCGCTGTCGCTCCAGGTCGTAAAGCCGAGAACGCAGGACCTGCATCGCCTTTGCGCGATTCTGGTGCTGCGACTTTTCCGAACTGGTGACGACAATGCCGGTCGGCAGATGGGTGATGCGTACGGCCGAGTCGGTCGTATTGACGTGCTGGCCGCCGGCACCGGAAGAACGCATCGTGTCTATCCGGATATCCTCTGGCCGGATGTCGATGTCGATGTCCTCGGCTTCCGGAAGCACGGCGACGGTCGCCGCCGATGTATGGATGCGGCCGCTCGCCTCCGTCTCGGGCACGCGCTGCACCCGATGAACGCCGGACTCGAACTTCAGCCGCGAGAACACGCCGCGACCCGAAACGGTCGCAATGATTTCCTTGTAGCCGCCGGCCTCGCCCTCGCTCGCCGATAGCACCTCGACGCGCCAGCCTTTGCTTGCGGCATAGCGTTCGTACATTCGGAAGAGGTCGCCCGCAAAGAGCGCTGCCTCGGAACCGCCGGTGCCGGCACGGATTTCGAGAATGGCGCTCTTCTCGTCGGCCGCATCCTTCGGAAGCAGCAGGATTTGGATTTCTTGCTCGAGCGCCTCGATTCTCTCCTCTAGATCGGGCCGCTCCATCTCCGCAAGATCGCGCATCTCCCTGTCCGTCGACCGGTCTTCAAGGAGGGCGCCGATATCGGCGAGCTCGCCCTGCGCCTTCTGGTACGCGCGGATCTTCGTTACCACCGGCTGCAGCTCGGAATATTCCGACGCGAGTTTCACATAGACGTCGGCCGGGGGGCCGGCGGACATGCGGGCCTCGATTTCTCCGAACCGCCGTTCGAGTTCGCGCATCTTTTCAACGGGAAGCTTTGCCAAGTCTTAACCTACCAAATCTCATTCCAAAAGCGTTCGCCCCGCCCGAAGCTTCCGGACGAGGGCAATGACGCTCATAATTAATCTATACCGGTATGCCGTTTGCCGCCGCGAAATCGACGAGGAGCTGCCGAACCGGGGCCTCGTACTCGCGATCGTCAAGCGCGCTGTCGAGGACTTCGCTGAGCTTGCCCGCGTCGAGCGCTAGCAGCATCGCCTTCACCGGACCCACGGCCGTAGGCGACATCGATACCGAGCGGAACCCAAGTCCCAGAAGCGCCATGGCCGAGAGCGGCTTGCTCGCCATTTCGCCGCAGAGCGTCACCGGCGTGTCATTGCGTTCGGCGGCGCGCACGATGTCGCGAAGGATCCTCAAGAACGGCCGGCCGAGCGTGTCGAACCGATCGGAAACCCAGGCATTGCCCCGATCGACCGCCATCGCGAACTGAAAGAGATCGTTGGACCCGACCGAAACGAAATCCACTTCGGCCATCAGCTCGTCGAGCTGCCAAAGCAGCGCCGGGACCTCGAGCATCGCCCCGAACTGCAGTTTGCGCGGCAATTGCTCACCGATCTTCGATTGGCGCTCGATCTCCTTCTGCAGAAGCTGGCGTGCCGCTCTGAGTTCCGCGACCTCCGTCACCATCGGCAGCATCAGCTTCAGTTCGCTTCCGGCGGCGGCACGCAACATCGCCCGGAATTGGGTGCGCAGAAGCCCGGGCCGATCGAGTGAAAGCCGGATGGCGCGCCAGCCGAGCGCCGGGTTTTCTTCCTCTGCCGCGCGGAAATAGGGAACGACTTTGTCTCCGCCAATATCGAGCGTGCGGAAGGTCACCGGCTTGCCGCCCGTCTGCATGAGGACGCTGCGGTAGAAGGTCTCCTGCTCGTCCGCCTTCGGCATGGTGGAGGCAATCATGAACTGCAGTTCGGTCCGGAAAAGACCAATTCCTTCCGCACCAGCCTCATTCAGATGCGGCAGATCCACAAGGAGTCCGGCATTCATCATCAGCGTGATGCGCTTGCCGTCCTTCGTCAACGGCTCGACGTCCTTGAGCGCCCTGAACTGCGCCTGGCGGCGGGCACGGAAGCGCACCTTCTCCTCATAGGAACGCTGCAGATCGGAGACCGGGCGCAGGTGCACCTTGGCGTCGTCACCATCGACGATGATCGCGTCTCGATTTTCGGCAAGCGCCACGGCGCCCGCCGCCTGTCCGACGACCGGAATGCCCATGGCACGCGCGACGATCACTACATGGCTCGTGACGGCACCTTCTTCAAGTACCAGGCCGCGTACGTTTTCGCGCGGATAGTCGAGCAGCTCGGCCGCACCCATGGCGCGCGCGACGATGATCGCGTCGTTTGGAAAATCGGCCGCTGAGAGCTTGGCACCATACCCGGAAAGCTGGCGCAGCAGCCGGTTGGCGAGGTCGTCGAAATCATGCATCCGCTCGCGAAGGTAAGGATCGGTCAGGCGCATCATCCGAGCCTTGGTCTCGCTCTGCACCCGCTCGACCGCCGCTTCCGCCGTCAGTCCGTTGCGGATCGCCTCCTCGAGCTTTCTCACCCAGCCGCGATCATGGGCGAACATCCGATAGGTTTCGAGCACTGCCCGGTGCTCACCCTCCATCGACACGTCGCGCCGCGACAGCATGTCGTCGATCGAGATCCGCAACGAGCCGAGGGCCTCCGCAAGGCGCTGCAACTCGTGCTCCGTGTCCTCGTTGAGCAGATTGGTGACTACGATCCTCGGCTCGTGCAGCACCACGTAGCCAAGGCCGATGCCCTCGCCATAGCTGTTGCCGTCGATTGTCACGGGACGCGACAGATCGAGTTCGAGTCCGGGCTTGGTGATCTTCTTGAGCTCGCCGGTTGCCACCATCTCGGCCAGCACCATGGCGGTCGTCTCGAGCGCCTCGACCTCGTCTTCGCGATAGGTGCGCTGAGCCTTGTTCTGCACAACAAGAACGCCGAGCGCCCGGCCCGTGCGCAGGATCGGCACGCCCAGGAAGGAATGGTAGATTTCTTCCCCGGTCTCCGGAAGGTAGGTGAAGGCGGGATGCGATTGCGCATCGGAAAGATTGAGCGGTCGCGCCGAAGCGGCGATCGTGCCGACGAGACCCTGACCCATCTTCAGTTGCGCCAGGTGCACGGCGGTCTTGTTCAGGCCCTCGGTCGCGTAGAGCTCGAGCACGCCATCGGAGCGCAGCACGTAGACGGAGCACACTTCCGCGACCATGTTCTGCGCAATCTGGCGCACGATCCGGTCAAGGCGCTCCTGCGGCTCAAGCGGTTCCGCCATGAGCTCGCGCAACCGCTTGAGGAGAACGCGCGGACCCGCGGAAAGGTCTCTCATCGCGTGGGGTCTCCCGAACTACGAATTAACGTCGGCAATGGAAGGATATCGCGTCCGCTCCCGGCCGCGAATCCCAAATCGAATGCCTGCTGTTTAACTCTTATCCAGACCGTAGACGGAATGCAAAGTGCGAACGGCCAATTCGGCGTAGGGTCCATCGATCAGTATAGAAATCTTGATCTCGGAGGTGGTGATCGCCTTTATGTTGATGCCCTTGTCGGCGAGCGCGCGGAACGCGGAGGCGGCAACGCCTGCATGGCTGCGCATCCCGATGCCGATGACCGAAACCTTAACGAGCCCGGATTCGGACTGGACGACGTCGTAGCCGATCTTTTCCTTATTGTCGGAAAGCACCGTCAGCGCCTTGTTCACGTCACCCGAAGGCACGGTGAAGGTCATATCCGTCTTGGAGCCGTCTTCCGAAATGTTCTGAACAATCATGTCGACGTTGATATGGGCCTCCGCGAGCGGGCCGAAGATCGCGGCGGAAACGCCCGGCCGGTCGGCTAGGCGGCGCAGCGAGATCTGGGCTTCATCCTTGGCATAGGCAATGCCGGTTACGACTTCCTGTTCCACGATCTCATCCTCATCACAAATCAGCGTTCCGGGCGGGTTCAGAAG
>JAPSJG010000514.1 GCA_031178305.1 Sinorhizobium sp. | reverse complement strand
ACGTTGCCACCATGGCTTCGTGCGATATCGCGAGCAATGGCGAGCCCGAGGCCGGTGCCGGAGCTGTCGAGGTTGCGGGCTTCATCGAGGCGGAAGAATGGCTTGAACACATCCTCCCGCGCTGGCTGCGGAATGCCGGGCCCGTCGTCGTCCACGGTGATCGTGAGCCATTTGGCGCCGTGGCGCGCCTCGACGCACACCGAGTCCGCATAGCGATAGGCGTTCGAGACGAGGTTAACGAGGAGCCGGGTGAAAGCGTTTGGACGGACGTGAACCTCGTCCTCTCCCTCGATCGAGGTGGTGAGCGTCTTGCCGAAAAGCTCGGCTTCCGCCGCAAACCGGGTCATGAGCTCGCTGAGCTTCAATTCGCCGACGTCTTCTTCAGCCTCGCCACGGGCGAAGGCGAGATAGCCCTCCAGCATGTTCTGCATGTCCTCGACATCCTGGTTCAGGCTTTCGAGGTCCGGGTTGTCGCCGGCAAGCGCCAGTTGCAGCTTGAACCGCGTCAGGATCGTACGCAGGTCGTGGCTGACGCCGGTCAGCATCGCGGTGCGCTGCTCAATCTGGCGTTCAATGCGTTCGCGCATCAGGATGAAGGCGAGCCCGGCGCGCCGGATCTCTTCGGCGCCGCGCGGGGCGAAATCGTCGATCTTCTGCCCCTTGCCGAAGCTCTCGGCGGCGTGCGCCAATGCAAGGATTGGCCTGATCTGCCCGCGCAGGAAAAGGATCGCGATCGCCAGCAGCACCAGGGACGCGCCGACCATCCAGACCAGGAAGATATGGGTGTTTGAGGCATAGGCCTGATTGCGCCGGGCATAGACCCGGAGAATGCGGCCGTCTTCGAGCTTGATGCGGATTTCGACGATCTTCGAGTTTCCGACGGTGTCGATCCAGAAGGGACGGCGGATCTGGTTCGAAATCTCTTCGCTGAGGATGTGGTCGAGGATTTCGAAGAAAGGTTTCGGCCGCGGCGGCGGTAGTTCGCCGCCAGGCTCGACGCTGATATTGAGATCGAGCTGTTCGCGGGCAATGCGGACGATCTGATCGATATCGCCCTCGCGCGGAAAGGTCGTGATCAGATCGACGACAGCTGCGATGTCGTTGGTTACCGCGGCCGAGAGGCGCTGCGTAACGAGCTGCCAGTGCCGTTCCATGAAGACGAACGCGACGATCGACTGCAGGAGGACCATCGGAATGACGACGATCAGCAGCGAGCGGGCGTAAAGCCCCATCGGCACGCGGCGGCGCAGCCAGCGAGTCAGGCGCTTCACGGCGCCATCCGCGGGGCGCGCTCTCTCTCGCCTGAGGCTGTCAATTGCCATGGGTCTTTTGCTTCCGTTTCCTGCCGTATGTTAGGGGCAGCGGCGGGCATTAGTCCACGCTCAATCTGTAGCCGATGCCGCGGACCGTCTGGAGCCAGACGGGGTTGGAGGGATCGTCCTCGATCTTGCGTCTCAACCGATTGATCTGCACGTCGATTGTCCGTTCCCCGACCTCCGCGTCGTCGCCGATGAGTTCGTGACGAGGTATGGTCTCTCCGGCGCGCTGCGAAAAGAGTGTCATGATTTCCTGCTCGCGGTCGGTCAGCCGGATGTGCTCGGCACCGCGGCGAAGCTCCTTGCGCACGACCGAAAACGTGTAGGGGCCAAAGATGACCTGGTCGACCTTCGGCGCCTGGGCCGGCTGGTTGCGGCGCAGGATGTTGTTGATCCTGAGCACGAGCTCGCGCGGCTCGAACGGCTTCGGCAGGTAATCGTCTGCGCCTGCCTCGAGCCCTTCGATGCGCGAATTCGTCTCGGCGAGCGCCGTCAGCATGATGATCGGCACCGTCTTGAGCTGCCTCAGGCTCTGCGTCAGCGCGACGCCGCTTTCCCCCGGCATCATCACGTCGACGATCAGGAGATCGAAATCGAGGCCGACGAGCTTGCGCCGCGCCTCGGTGGCGTCGGCGGCCGTGGTTACCCGAAAGCCCTGTTCAACCAGATAGCGGTTGAGCAGATCACGAATACGCCGATCGTCATCGACGATCAGAAGATGCGCCGCATCATCGGAGACTTTCGCTTTTTCCTTCATCGCTACCCTCGTTTCAGGCGACATCGAATCGACCGTACCTCCACCGCATCTCCCCTCAAATCCGAGCGGATTTAAGGATAAAAGAGGCGGCGCGTAAACGTGCCGTGCGTCTTTTCAGGCGCAAGGTCGCCGTAGCTGCTTGTATTTCTGCATGTCTTTGCCTGAATCGGATCCGTTTGTGCAGACGCGCAACGGCGGGCGTGACGGAATTACACCGCAGTGCTGTTCTTCATGTTCATGAGAAAGCACTTCACGACATCGCGCGCGCCAGGCCCTGTTTTGGCCAACGCATCGGCTATGCGGCGGGACTGTGGCTCGGCAAGAGCCCTTGCCAGGGCCTGGCCTTCCTTCGTCGTGTAGAGCATCCGCTGGCGCCTGTCTTCCGGCCCGGTCACCTGCCGTATATAGCCGGAATCGATCAGCTGCTTCAGGACACGGGCAAGGCTCTGTTTGGTAATTTTCAATGTATCGAGGAGATCTGCGACGGTCATGCCCGGCTCGCGGTTGACGAAGTGCACGACGCGGTGGTGCGCACGGCCGAATCCGCTCTTTTCGAGGATAGCATCCGGATCGCTGGTGAAGTCGCGATAGGCGAAGAACAGAAGTTCGATGATTTCGAAGTCGA
>JAPSJG010000074.1 GCA_031178305.1 Sinorhizobium sp. | reverse complement strand
GCCGCCGACAAAGGCATTGATGAGGACAAGCAGCGAGAATTGCGCCCAGTTCTCTTTCAACCCCAGCCTGACCGCCGTTCCGCCTTGCGACTGCAGGGGCGCATCCTCCATGGCGTCAGGCAACGACTGCCGTCGTGCCGGAATTGGCTTCCCGGATTCTAGCGGCCTCCGGCGGCGCCGGTGGGATCTCCGCGAGCATGAAGCGAATGAATAAGAGGTACGAAATGCCGACCGGATCGGTGTGAAGGAATTGGCGGAGGATCATGGTATTGCACTCCTTATTGGGAAGGACTACAAACATTCAATTGATTTGCTGAATGATATATTGAGGAAGAGCCGTGTCAAGCACCAGACCGAAACAGGCAATTTACGAAGGCCTCGCCGAAGTGGCGCAGGCGCTCGGGCATGTTCACCGGCTCGAATTGCTGGAGCATCTTGCCCAGGGCGCGCGCACCGTGGAGGAGCTATCCGCCCGGACCGGCCTCACCTTCGCCAACACCTCCCGACACCTTCAGATCCTGAGGCGTGCGCGCCTCGTCGAAACGGAACGCCGCGGCAAGCACATCTTGTATAGCCTCGCCAGCGACGCCGAAGTCGTGACCCTGATCAGGGCCCTCGGGCTTGTCGGCGAGCGCAATCTGGCCGAGATCGACCGCATCAAGGCGGACTATTTCCACGCGCGCGATGCGCTCGAACCCATCTCACGACAGGAACTCCTATTGAGGCTCCAGGACAGCCTGGCTGCGGTCCTCGATGTACGTCCCGAGGACGAGTTTGCCATGGGGCATATTCCCGGCGCGCTCAACATTCCGCTTGGCGAGTTGGAACGCCGCCTCGGCGAACTGCCGGCGAACCGCGAAATCGTCGCCTATTGCCGCGGCCCCTATTGCGTCCTCTCCTTCGAGGCCGTCGCAGCGCTCAGAGCCCGTGGCTACCTCGTTCGCCGGCTCGAGGACGGCTTTCCCGAGTGGAGGGCCGCGGGCCTCCCCGTCGAGGCAGCCGCTTGAACGCCGGGTTCTCTCCGAAGTAGCATGGAAGCTATCGCTCGTCCTATCCCAGGTGGCGGGCAGGCCGATGAGGCGCGGTTGAACTGCCTTCGTCGGCGCCTATAGCGGAACCCCGGCTCCTTTCTTCGGGCTGTCGAGCAGAATGGTCGAGCGAAGCGTCTTGATCTCGGCAATGTCTTCGAACTTGGTCCACAGCAGGCGCTTGTAATCGGCCACGTCGGCAACTGCGACCTTCAAAAGGAAATCGAAATCGCCGGCGACCGTATGGCATTCGACCACTTCCGGCATGCGCGAGACGAGCTCGATGAAACGCTGCCCCACCCGGCTGGCGGTGCGCTCCAGCGTCACCTCGACAAAGGCCTGGAAACCAATCCCTAGCGCCTTCGGATCGACGATGACCGTCTGGCGGATCACGCCCGCCGCATAGAGGCGGGCCAACCGCCGAGACAATGGCGCGGGCGACAGGCCGACCTTCTCAGCCAGCTCATTGTTGCTGCGCGAGGCGTCCTCGATCAGCAGTTTGATGATACGCCGGTCCGTCGCATCCAGTTCCATTTGCCCGCGCTCCATGACGACCCCGACCTCCCAGCAAAAATATCCACACCAAACGAGCATACTCGCAAATTCGTTTAAGTCTTCACGCAGTTTTTGGCAAACTCGTCAGCGAATTTGCGCATGGGCCAAGCTAAACAGTGACGGATCTCCGACGCTTCCGGCTTGCCTTTCAGCCGCCTGGGGGCGACTATCGGAAGCGTTTCATCTCCAAGGGAATTCCAGCATGTTCGAAGCCCTCACCCGCCAGCCCGACGACCCGCTTCTCGCCCTGATCGGCCTGTTCCGCAAAGACGAACGCCCCGATAAGGTCGACCTCGGCGTCGGCGTCTACCGCAACGAGACGGGGCGTACGCCGATTTTCCGTGCGGTCAAGGCGGCGGAAAAACGGCTCCTCGAAACGCAGGATACCAAGGCCTATGTCGGCCCCGAGGGAGACCTCGTGTTCCTCGACCACCTCTGGAGCCTTGTCGCCGGCCATACGGTCGAACGGAGCCATATCGCAGGCGTGCAGACGCCCGGAGGCTCCGGCGCGCTTCGCCTGGCGGCAGACCTCATCACGCGCATGGGCGGCCGAGGCATCTGGCTCGGTTTGCCGAGCTGGCCAAACCACGCGCCGATCTTCAAGGCGGCCGGCTTAAATATCGCGACATACGACTTCTTCGATATTCCCTCGCAATTGGTCATCTTCGACAATTTAGTCAGAGCGCTGCAAGGCGCGGCCCCGGGCGACGCGGTGCTCCTGCATGCGAGCTGCCATAACCCGACCGGCGGGGTGCTGACCGAGGCCCAATGGCTGGAGGTCGCGACACTCGTCAATGAACGCGGCCTATTTCCGCTCGTCGATCTCGCCTATCAGGGCTTCGGTCGTGGTCTGGAACAGGACGTCGCCGGCCTCCGGCACCTCTTGAGCGTCGTTCCGGAAGTGCTCGTCGCCGTTTCGTGCTCGAAATCCTTCGGTCTTTATCGCGAACGCACCGGCGCCATCTTCGCGCTCACCACCTCGCCTGCGTCCGCCGATACGGTCCGCTCCAATCTCGCCGGCCTTGCCCGCACCAGCTATTCGATGCCGCCGGACCATGGCGCAGCCGTCGTGCGCACGATCCTCGCCGACGAGGCGCTTCGGCGCGACTGGGCGGAAGAACTGGAGTCCATGCGGCTGCGCATGACCGGCATCCGCCGGACGCTAGCGGAGGGTCTGAGGATTCGCTGGCAAAGCCTTGGCGCGATCGCCGACCAGGAAGGCATGTTCTCGATGTTGCCGCTGACGGAAGCGGAGGTGATGCGGCTCAGGACCGAGCACGGCATCTATATGCCGGGCTCCGGCCGCATCAATATTGCCGGGCTGAAGACGGCGGAGGTCGCCGAGGTCGTCCAGAAGTTCACCAGCCTCTGATCTGGATCGCCCCGATGACAGCCGACAACCCTCTCGAAGCCGCGCCGGTGGACCGGCACAGGCTTTACGAAGACGTGCTCGCAATTCTCGCGGGCACGCTCGTCGTCTCCCTCGGCGTGGTGATCTACAGCAAGGCCGTGCTGCTGACGGGCAGCACCGCTGGGATTGCGCTGCTCCTGCAATATGCGACCGGTTCGAGCTTCTGGCTGATGTTCTCACTCGTGAACCTGCCCTTCTATGTGCTCGCGGTCAAGCGGCTAGGCTGGCTCTTCGCGCTGCGCACCTTCATTGCCGTCAGCCTTGTCTCGCTCTTCTCACGCTTGACGGCGGAATGGGTGGAATTCGCGCGGCTTGACCCGCTCTATGCCACCGTCGCCGGCGGCGCCCTGATGGGGATGGGCCTGCTCATTCTCTTCCGTCACCGCACGGGCCTTGGCGGCATCAATATCCTGGCGATCTACCTCCAGGAGAAGGCGGGCATCCGCGCTGGCTATTTCCAGCTCGCCGTCGACTTCGCCATCCTCACCGCCGCCTTTTTCGTGCTCCCGCCGGCAAATCTGATGCTCTCGATCCTGGGCGCGACCGTCGTCAACATGGTGCTGGCGATCAACCACAGGCCCGGTCGCTATGTCGGGGTAACTTGAAGATCGCGTAGGCCTTTTTTCTTTCGTTCGGCGCGGCTATGGATACACCGCCGCGCGTCTTATCAGACGCGCAAAAGTCGGAAAATTGCGCGCGGTTTTCCGCCCGCATCCCGCGCTAGCTTCTAAGAATCGATCACGTTGATGATATTAGATTGATCCGACCTATAGTCATCCTGATCTAAGAGCGCGCCGAAACGGAGAAAGTCTGGCAATGACGGCTACGATCTACGGCATCAAGAACTGCGACACGATGAAGAAGGCACGTGCCTGGCTCGACGGTCGCGGAACGAGCTACCGCTTTCACGATTACAAGTCCGAAGGCATCGACCGGGCGCATCTCGAGCGCTGGTGTGACGAGCTCGGCTGGGAGACCGTCCTCAACCGCTCGGGCATGACCTTCCGCAATCTGGCCGATACGGAGAAGCAGGATTTGACGGCCGAAAAGGCGATGGCGCTGATGCTTAAGCAGCCATCCATGATCAAGCGGCCGGTGCTGGAGAACGGAAGCAAGCTGGTCGTCGGCTTCAAGCCTGAACTCTACGACGCCGCGTTCGGCGGGTAAGGCATCGATGTCCAAGACTACGCGGGCGACGCAAGCGCTGGCAAAGGCCGGCATTTCCTTCACGGTGCACAGCTACGACTACGATCCGGGTGCCGAACGCGTCGGGCTGCAGGCGGCCGAAGCACTCGGCGAGGAGCCGTCCCGTGTACTGAAGACGCTGATGGCGGAGGTGGACGGCAAGCCGGTCTGCTGCATCGTGCCCTCCGACCGGGAAGTCAGCATGAAGAAGCTGGCAGCCGCCTTCGGCGGCAAGTCGGCGGCTATGATGAAGCCGGCGGACGCCGAGCGCCTCACGGGCTATCATGTCGGCGGCATCAGCCCCTTCGGCCAAAGGAAGATCGTTCCCACGGCGATCGAGGAAGCGGCCCTGGTGGAAGCCCTGGTCTTCATAAATGGCGGCCAACGCGGAGTACAGGTGCGGCTTGCACCAAAGGATGCGCAAGCCGCCCTCAAGGCGATTGCCGCGCCGTTGATCGCGTGAGCGTCGCTGCTGCCATCAGGTAGAGCCGATGGTGAGGCAGTTTGGGTGATAGAGCGGGGATGCGCTCACATGCGTTCGCGCCTGCCGCTCTATCCTTTTGTTTTGTGCCGCATTTGTGCGACATCAGGTGATGGCACCTGACTGCAAAAAGCTTTAGGCGAGCCGCGAAAGCAAGGCCGCCAGTTCGCGTGCCTCCGCCTCGCTGAACTTGTCACCGATATGCCGCTCGAGCGACCGCGCATAGGTCTGCCACATGCGCTCCCGCATAGCCCTGCCCTCCTCGGTGATGACGATCCAGCGGCCGCGGCTGTCGGCATCGAATGTCTCGCGGCGAACAAGCCCTTCCCGCTCCAGCCGGTCGATGAGCCTCGATAAGTTATACTGGGCAAGCAATGTCCGCGCTTCGATCTCGAAAGGCCGCAGCCGCCCGCCATCGGCCTTCACCAGTTCCCAAAGCACGTCATACCAGCCAAGCGGCGGCAGGCCCGCCGACTTGAAATCCTTCTCGATCGCCGCAAGCACCCGCTGCTGTGCCCGCATGAGGCCGATCCAGGCCCGCGTAATCGCCGGGCTGGGCGTCCCGTTCTGCAATGATGTTTTTCCCATAGATGCAATTACATCTATCTTGACGGATTTGGCAAGGCGGTTTATGGATATATGCAGTTGCATCTATATTAATCGAACACGGAGACACCGATGACCGCGACCTTGACATTGGTCAGCCACCATCTCTGCCCCTATGTGCAGCGTGCGGCGATCGCACTTTCCGAAAAGGGAGTGGCGTTCGAGCGCGTCTATGTCGATCTCGGCCATAAGCCCGACTGGTTCCTGAAGATCTCGCCGCTCGGCAAGGTGCCGCTGCTCACCGTGCCGCAGAAGGATGGCGACGCGATCCTCTTCGAAAGCGCGGTGATCTGCGAATATCTGGAAGAGACCCAGCCGGGACCGAAGCTGCACCCGGCTGATCCGCTGACCAGGGCGCGCCATCGCGGCTGGATGGAGTTTGGTTCTTCCATCCTTTCCGACCTCTGGGTCTACGAGACCACGCAGGATGCCGAGATGTTGGAGACGAAGCGCGACGCGCTCCAGGCGAAGTTCGCGGCTGTCGAGGTGGAGCTTGGTGACGGGCCCTATTTCGCCGGACCCACGTTCAGCCTGGTTGACGCCGTCTTCGCGCCGATCTTCCGTTATTTCGACGTCTTCGACAGGATCTCTGACATGGGCATCTTCGACGGGCTGCCGCGTGTTCGCGTCTGGCGCCAGGCGCTTTCGGCCCGGCCGAGCGTGAAGTCCGCCGTCACCGAGGATTACGCGGAACGGCTGTTGGCCTTCTTGAGGAAGCATGATGCGGCACTGCTGAGAACAGAGAAGGTGGCGGTCTGACCGTCTTCTGCAGTGCGACAGAGCTTCTGTTTTCTGCGCAAGCGGTTTAAAACGCGATGACACCCGCAAGAAAAAGAGCAGGAGCAGAGATGAACGCGCCCCTCCAGTCGGCCAAGGCCGCCGTCGATCCCGTAAAGCTCGAAAAACTCGCAGAGGTCGCCGTCAAGGTCGGCCTGCAACTCAGGCGCGGCCAGGACCTGGTGATGACCGCACCGATCGCGGCCCTGCCGCTCGTTCGCCTCATCACCAGGCACGCCTATATGGCGGGCGCCGGGCTGGTGACGACCTTCTATGCGGACGAGGAAGCGACCCTTGCCCGCTACGCCCATGCGCCCGACGAAAGCTTCGACCGCGCCAGCGACTGGCTCTATGAGGGCATGGCGACAGCCTTTACCAATGGCGCGGCGCGCCTTGCGATCGCCGGCGACAATCCGATGCTGCTTTCGGGGCAGGACCCGCAAAAGGTAGCACGCGCCAACCGGGCCAATTCGAAGGCCTACAAGCCAGCGCTCGAAAAGATCTCTAACTTCGACATCAACTGGAACATCGTCGCTTATCCGAACCCCTCCTGGGCACGTCAGGTCTTCCCGGACAATTCCGAGGCGGTTGCCGTCGAGAAGCTGGCGAATGCGATCTTTGCCGCCTCCCGCGTCGATGTCGACGACCCGATCGCAGCCTGGGAAGAGCACAACGCCGATCTCCGCCGGCGCTCGACCTGGCTCAATGAGGAACGCTTCGCCGCGCTGCACTTCACCGGCCCCGGCACTGACCTCACGGTCGGTCTGGCCGACGGCCACGAATGGCACGGAGGCGCCTCCACCGCCAAGAACGGCATCACCTGCAACCCGAATATTCCCACCGAAGAGGTGTTCACCACGCCGCATGCGCTGCGCGTCGAAGGCCATGTCTCGAGCACCAAACCGCTTTCGCACCAGGGCACGCTGATCGACAACATTCAGGTGCGCTTCGAAGGCGGGTCCATCGTCGAGGCCAGGGCCTCGCGCGGCGAGGAAGTGCTGAAGAAGGTGCTCGACACCGACGAAGGCGCGCGCCGGCTGGGCGAAGTGGCGCTGGTGCCGCATTCGTCGCCGATCTCGGCAAGCGGCATCCTGTTCTACAACACGCTCTTCGACGAGAACGCCTCCTGCCATATCGCACTTGGCCAATGCTATTCGAAGTGCTTCCTGAACGGCGCAAGCCTCAGCGAGGAGCAGATCCGCGCTCAAGGCGGCAATTCGAGCCTCATCCATATCGACTGGATGATCGGCTCCGGCGAGGTCGACATCGACGGCGTTCGCGCCGACGGCAGCCGCGTGCCGGTCATGCGCAAGGGCGAGTGGGCCTGATACCCTTGCTACGACACTGCCGCGGCCGGCTATGCCCGAACTGGGTTGGCGCGGCGCGCCATCTGCGACTGCTGGCTTAGCCAGACGCTCGCGAAGACGACGACGATCCCGAGCGATTGCATGATCGACAGCTGCTGGCCGAGCACGCCCCAGCCGAGCAGGATCGCAACGACGGGGCTCAAGAAGCCGAGCGGCGCGACCCGGGAAGGCTCGAGCCGCGCGAGGCCGCGGAACCAGAGCATGTAAGTGAAGGCGGCGCCGACCAGGCCGAGATAGGCGAAGCCGCACAGATTCGTTGCCGTAAGCGGCGGCAAAGGCGGCTCGAAGAAGAATGCCACCGGAACGAGGAGCAGGCCACCGGCCGCCAATTGCCAGGCTGTGAAGGTGAGCGCCGAGACCGGCGGCGTCCAGTGGCGCGCGAGCACCGTGCCGACGGCCATCGAGACGGCACCGGCAAGGCCGGCGACGATCCCCAGCGGATCGAGGCTCGCTTGAGGTGTGAGCACCAGCAAGCCGACGCCCCCAATGCCGGCAAAACCGGCCACCACGCTCAAGACCCGGATGGGCGACCCAAGCACCACTCGCGAGAGGCCTACCACGATTAGCGGCTGGATGGCGCCTACCGTTGCGGCAACACCGCCCGGAAGGCGGTAGGCGGAGACGAACAGCATTGCCCAGAAGAAGGCGAAGTTCAGCGCAGCGAGCAGGAAACTGCGGGCCCACCAGACCCCATTCGGCAGCTGTCTGACGACGAGCAGCAGCAGGAGCCCGGCCGGCAGCGCCCTGAGCATCGCCACCGTCAGCGGGTAGGCATCCGGCAGGAATTCCGTGGTAACCAGATAGGTACTTCCCCAGATCGCCGGCGCTGCGGCAGTCAGGGCGACGTCGAAGCTCTGCGTCGTTTTCATCTGTTTATCTCAAGATTCTTCATGTCAAGATAACTCGAAAATAGCCGAATTTATCTTGACGTCAAGATACTTTCAGAATAGCAAAAAGCCGAACAGTGGCAGATGATGATGGATCACGTCGACAAAATCCTGACACAATGGAACCGAGAAAGGCCGGATCTGGACGTTTCGGCCATGGGTCTGCTCGGACGTCTCGCGCGGCTGAGAGCTCACCTCTCCCGCGAAATCGAGCAAGTCTTCACGGAACACGGCCTGACATCGGCGAGCTTCGATGTGCTGGCGGCGTTGCGCCGCTCCGGCCCGCCCTTCCAGCTTTCGCCGGGTGATCTCATGGCGACCACAATGGTCACCTCCGGCACCATGACCAACCGCATCGACCAGCTCGAAAAAGCCGGCCTCGTCGAGCGGCTCGACAATCCGGACGACCGGCGGGGCGTGATCATCGCGCTGACGGAGGAGGGCCTGAAGCGTGTCGAGGCGGCCGTGACCGACCACGTCGCCAACCAGCATCGTCTCCTCAAAGGCCTCGAGTCCGAGGACAGGCAGGCGCTCGACGCCTTGCTCAGGAAGCTGCTCGCCGCTTACGAATGAGGCGCGTCGCACCATCCTTTTGGACGCGCGAGCACCGTCCTCAGAACAGGCTGCCTTGCTTCGATGGTTTCGTCCTGCGTGTCGGACGCTTCTTCGGCGCCTGCGGCGATGGCGGGGCACCGCCCTCGCCCGCGACTGCCGCGATCTGGCCGTCGGCAAACTCCAGCGAGAGCGCCATGCCGGGCGACACCGCGGCCGCCTGCTTCACCGGCTCGCCTTCGGCGTCGCGCACCAGCGCGAAACCGCGCTGCAACACATTCCGGTAGGAAAGCGATTGCAGCACTCGATCTTGCGCCGCGAGCGCCCCTCTCAGTCGGCGAAGCTCGGAACCCATTGCCGCGTCGCTGCGCGCGCTGAGGCTCGCAATGCGGTCCTGGGCGCGGTGGATCTGACCGACGAGGCGTGAGGGGAAAGAACGCAGTGACGCATCCGCAGCGGCGACGCGCGACTGCCGCCGGTCGACTTGGCGCTCGACGCACCGTTCTGTGCGATTCACGAGATCGGCGACGCGCTGCCGACGATCGCCAATCCGAGTCCTGATGAGATCCGGCCGCAGATGAGCGGCTGAGCGCTCGAAGCTGCGCCGCTTGTTGGCCGTGTTCATCTGCAGCCCGCGGCCGAGGCCGGCGGCCGCCTCGTCGAAGCGGCGCCGCGGCAGGGCGAGCAACTGGTCGAGCGAAGGCAGCGCGCGGGAAAGCGAGCGCAGCGCGTTGCAGCGATGATCCATCTGCCGCGTGACGGCGCCCTTGAGCCGGGCGGAGAGGCTTGCAATTTGCGCGTCGAGGTCAGCCTTCACCGGCACGGCCATCTCGGCCGCACCGGTCGGCGTCGGCGCGCGCCGGTCGGCCGCATAGTCGATGAGAGTCCAGTCCGTCTCATGGCCGACGGCCGAGATCAGCGGGATCGCCGAACCCGCCGCCGCACGCACCACGGTCTCGTCGTTGAAGCACCAGAGATCCTCGAGACTGCCGCCGCCGCGAGCGACGATCAGCACGTCCGGCCGCGGAATGGGTCCGCCAACCGTCAGCGCGTTGAAGCCTCGGATCGCAGCCGCCACCTCCTCGCCCGCCCCGTCGCCCTGGACCCGCACAGGCCAAACGACGACGTGCACCGGAAAACGGTCGGCGATCCGGTGCAGAATGTCGCGAATGACCGCGCCCGTCGGCGAGGTGACGACGCCGATCACCCTCGGCATGAACGGGAGCGGCTTCTTGCGCGCCGCATCGAACAGGCCCTCGGCGGCGAACTTCCGCTTGCGCTCCTCGAGAAGGGCCATCAGCGCACCGGCGCCCGCCGGCTCGAGCGATTCGATGACGAGCTGATATTTCGACGAGCCGGGGAAGGTCGTGACGCGACCGGTCGCGATCACCTCCATGCCCTCTTCCGGCCGGAACTTGAGCCGAGCAAACGCGCTCTTCCAGACCACCGCATCGATCCGCGCGCGATCGTCCTTCAGCGCAAAATAGGCATGGCCCGAGGAATGCGGCCCGCGATAGCCGGAAATCTCGCCCCTGACCCGCACATGCTCGAAGGTCTGCTCGATCGTCCGCTTGATCGACCCGGACAACTCCGAGACCGAATATTCGGCGACGTTGGACGGAGAATCGGTTTCGAAGAAAGAGCTCATTTGCCCTTTGTAGCCGACCATGCTCGGAAGATCAGCAGCAAGGCGCAGCTATCTACGGTTTTTCTGTCCCCTCGAAAAAGCGCCGCGTCGCCTCATCCGCCGGGAAGAAGGACTCGATGAGGACGCCCTCGACGAGGGCGTCCTGCGTGGAGCCGAAGGTCGAGAGCGTCGTTATGAAGCGCAGTTCCATGTCGCCAAGTCTGAGTTCGACCGGCAAGACCGGCAGACGATCCGTAGCGGGAAAGTTTTCGAGCGCCTTCGCGACCGAGGGAGTGGCGGCGAGCCGGTCGAGGCGCCGCTGCAAAGGACTGCGCGGCCCCTGCAGCCAGGCCTCGATGCGGACCCTCTGCACAAGGTCAGCGGCGGTGGCCTCCCAGTTGAGCACCAGCGCGCGCACGCTTTCGATACCAAGGAAGCCCTCCAGGAAATTCTGTCCCGGCCCAAGCGGCACCTGAGTGGCCTCGACGAGTGCGGAAAAGGCGGCATTGGTGAAAAGGATATCATATCGGTGGTCGAGCACCAGGCCTGGATAGGGATCGTGGCGTTCGAGCATCAGCCGGATGGCCTGTGCGACCGCAGGCGGCATCGCATCCAGCCCGGAGGCCGGGCGCGTCACCATGCGAGGGCGATAGCCTGCGGCCGAAAAGAGCGTGCCCTGGTCGCGCGCCGGCACGTCGAGCACGGCCGCTAGCCTCAGGATCATGCCCTCCGATGGCCGCGAACGCCCGGTCTCGAGAAAGGAAAGATGACGTGCAGAAATACCCGCGGCGGTCGCCAGATCCAGCTGACTCATGCGACGATGGCCGCGCCATTCCTTCAGGTGACCGCCGAATTCCATGAATGCTCCCTCTTTGGACTCCGGCAGACTGAGCCGAAACAGACGGAAAATCCATTACCTTCCAGGTAATTGGTTTGATGACCAGAACGCACGATGATCCGACCATCGATAACCGATGGAGATTTGACATGCTCAACCGTGCAAACCGCTCGATTCTCAACAAGGCATTTCTTGCGGACGGCGTCTTCTCATTGACTGCCGG
>JAPSJG010000073.1 GCA_031178305.1 Sinorhizobium sp. | reverse complement strand
ACAGAGCCGGCGTGACTAGATCACGATGATTCAGGTCGGATCGACCAAAAAAGTTAGCGCGGGTTGCGGGCGGAAAACCGCGCACACTTATCCTCATCTTGCGCTAGCGACTACGAAGATTCAGACAAATCGGGAAACCTCATCATGACCGCCGCCCTTCGTCCGGAACTGCCCGCTCTCATCGTCGAGGAGCAGGTGCGAAACGCCCTGCATGAAGATCTCGGCCGGGCCGGCGACATCACCACGCTTGCCACCGTCGGACCGGAGATGGCGGCCACGGCCGAAATGCGCCTACGCGAAGAGGGCATCATTGCCGGACTGGAGCTCGCGCGCACGGCCTTTCGCCTCATCGATCCGTCGATCCGCTTCGAAGCGTTAGTCGCCGATGGTGACCGCGTGGCATCGGGAACGGTGATCGCCCGGATCTCCGGCGGCGCTCGCGGCCTGCTGTCGGCGGAGCGCGTGGCGCTCAATTTCCTCATGCATCTCTCGGGGATCGCCACCTACACGGCAAAATTCGCCGACGAGATCGCCCACACGGCGGCAAAAGTCTGCTGCACCCGCAAGACCATTCCCGGGCTGCGTGCGCTCGAGAAATACGCCGTGCGCCTTGGCGGCGGCTCCAATCATCGCTACGGGCTCGATGACGCGGTGCTGATCAAGGACAACCACATCGCCGTTGCCGGCGGCGTCGCCGGCGCGATTCGCGCTGCGCGCGCCTATTGCGGCCATCTCGTCAAAGTCGAGATCGAGGTGGACGGTCTTGCACAGATGCGCGAGGCGCTGACCGCAGCGCCCGACGTGATCCTGCTCGACAATATGGGACCGGACCTTCTCCGCGAAGCCGTGGCGGTGAATGCCGCCCATTGGGGGCTCGACGCCGCGGATTATGCCAGCGACCCGCGCCGCACCCGGCTCGAGGCGTCCGGCAACGTGAAGATCGAGACGATCCGCGCGATCGCCGAAACGGGCGTCGACTATATCTCGACCTCGAAGATCACCATGGCCGCGCCGACGCTCGACATCGGGCTCGATATTTCGATTTAGAGCCAGGCCCGGTCCGTTTTCGGCGGGAATGCGGTTACCCCCTCTGCACGACAGGGCAGAGCAGGGCTCCAGCGAGTAGTGTCTCGAAATCCTTCCGCGAAGGGAACGAGGTCGACAGCCATGCGTTGCCGTCTTAAACCCGAGAGCAAGGAAGGATTGACGATGTTCAGGACGATAGCTGTGTTTGCCTTAGCGGTACTGGCAACTGCTGCCGCCGCACAACAATCGTCGCAGACGGCAACCGCCGAATTCATCGGCAAGGATGGCAAGGAGACGGGTCGGGCCACCCTGACGGCCGGAGCCAAGGGCGTGCTGTTCGAGGTTGAGATCAGCGGTCTACCGCAGGACACGTGGGTTGCGTTTCACGTCCACGAAGTGGGAACTTGCGATCCTGACGAGGGCTTCGAGTCGGCCGGGAACCACTTTGCCGGCGAAGATGAGAACGCCGAACACGGCTTCCTTGCGGCAAACGGCCCCCATGCCGGCGATCTGCCAAATCAATATGTCGGTGCAGACGGTATCCTGCGTGCCCATCTATTCAGCAGCTTCGTATCGCTTGATGACCCGCGAACGGCCATCCGCGGCCGCGCTTTGGTGATCCATCAGAACTCCGACGACAATCGCAGCCAGCCGGACGGCGGTGGCGGCGAACGCCTGGTCTGCGCCGTGATCAGGTGAACATCATCCATTCAACCGTGAAAGGCTCTAACCTTGAGGCCCGGTGCTGGGCGCTCGTCGAGAATCTGCCGACGGAAACGGAAGAGCGCGGCCGGCCGGCCGCCGGTGGAGGCAAGCGTGCCTCCGGTCGGCTCGACGAGTTCCGCGCCTTCCACCAGCCGGCGGAAATTCTGCTTGTGCAGATGGCGACCGGAGATCGCCTCCACGGTCGCCTGCAGGTCGGTCAAGGTGAATTCCGGCGGCATCAGCTCGAAAACGACAGGCCTGTATTTGATCTTGCCGCGCAACCGGGCGACGGCGGTTGCCACGATGCGGCGATGATCGTGGCGCATGGCAAGCCCCACTGCCGGGCCGATCGCCGCATTGTCGGGTTTTGCGCCGCGGTCGATCGCTGCCTCACGCACCAGTCCCGCCTCGTATAGCAATTCGTAGCGCTCCAGCACGCGCTCCTCGTCCCAAGGAAAATCGTCGAGACCGAAGGCGAGGCGAATACGTGAGCGGCGTTGGGCGCTCGATGCGGATTTCTCCTCTCCCGGGGGGCCGGCTTCCCACCGGACGAGCGCCGGCAGGATCGCCTGGTCGAGAATTGCGGGACGCCCCTGGCGCCAATCTTCCCAGGGCAGGTTACCGTACCAGTCTCGCCAATGGGCGCCAGCCTCCGCCAGCCGCTCGTTGTTCTCAGCATCGGTGCGCGTCAGCGCCAGATAGCCGACGGACACCATGTGTTTACCCTCTTCGCCGGGTAGGCGCTGGCGCCCGCGGTCTCCGAAGGTGTAAAGCTGCTCGATATAGCCGAGCTTGAGAGCGGTACGCTTTTCGACGCGGGCGCGCAGACTTTCCTCGAAGGTGCGGTGACGCGCCGGATCGAAAGGCCCGAAGGGGAGGCTCTCACGCGCTTCGCCGTCCGATTCGCTGACGGCAAGAAGACGCGGGCTGCGGTTGACGACGGCGACGATGACCGCGTTCAGCCCAATCTCGACCGTGACCGGCCGTCCCTCAGTCGGCATCCGGCGCCCCTTCGGGGCGAAGCGGCAGGAGGAAAGGCGTATTGCCGTCGGCATCCGCGCCGCGCCCGATCGCCCTGACCGCTGCAATGAGCCTTCCGCTTCGCGATAGGGCATTGTCACCGATCTCGACGAGCCGGGCATTCGGCGTTGCATAGGACGATACGCGTCGCAACCGCTCAGCCAATTCGCGATCGTCCTGATCGGGTTCGACGGCAAGCGCTGCAATCAGCGCTGCTGCAGGCGAGCGGGAGATCCCCATCCAGCAATGGACGAGCAGCGGCTGCGTGCGGTCCCAAGCGCGGGCGAAGCCGATAATCTGCTCGACATGCGCCTCCTGCGGCGCGACCAGCTCGCCCGTTCCGGCGAAGGTGATATCGTTGATGCCGATCGTGAGGTGCTTCGCGCCATCGATGATGGCAGGGCGGTGAAAATCCTGTCCCTTCGCAATGAGGCTCAACATCTCCCGGCAGCCGTGACGCACGGCCATTTCGGCGATACGCGCGAGCGGAGAAACGACGATACCTGCCACGTCAAGCCTCCTGCTTCATCGTTGCTCGTTCGGCTTCAAGCGCATTGAACCGTGTCGCGAACAGGCGCTGCGCCTCGACCGCCGGCAGCGGATCGATCAGCAGGGTTTCGCGACTGACGCCGCGGGGTTGGCCAAAGAACTTGCGAGCTTCCGCCGGCGAAAAACCGGCAAGTTCCGTCGCTTCGAAATAGGCGGCGACGCGATCGGCCTTCTTGATACGCTCCTTGAGCTCCTTTGGCGTGTGCGCCGGCAGCCCGAAGCGCAGGTGAACGGCGCTTTCCAGGCGCTTCTCCACCGACTTGTAGCCACCTCCGACCACGGCCTTGAACGGCGAAATCATGTCGCCAATGACATATTCGGGCGCGTCATGGAGCAGCGCCATCAAGCAGTCGTCGGCATTGCAGCGGTTGGTGCGCCGGAAAATGTCCTCGACGAGCAGGCTGTGCTGGGCGACCGAAAAAGCATGATCGCCGGACGTCTGGCCGTTCCACCGGGCGACGCGGGCAAGTCCGTGCGCGATATCTGCGAGCTCGACGTCGAGCGGCGAGGGGTCGAGCAGATCGAGCCGCCGACCGGAAAGCATCCGCTGCCACGCGCGCGAGCCAATCATACGCTCGCCTCGTCGGTTTCTGTCGGAAAGGCGAGGCCGGTCCAGCCGGGCAGCCTCAGTGTCACCTGCACGTCGCCCGCGCGGATTTCGTCTCCCTTGGCCATCGCTTCGCCCGCCTTGTCGATGCGCACGATCGCGAGCCCTGCCTTGTCCTGGACGGTCCCGAGCGTACCGATCGATCGGCCGCCGACCGAGAGGCTGGTGCCGGTCGGCGGCAGCGGGCTTTCGCCGGCGACGATCACCACGCGCCGCCGCGCAGTGCCGCGGTGCTGCATGCGGGAGATGACCTCCTGGCCTACATAGCAGCCCTTGCGGAAAGAGAGGCCGCCATTGAGATCCATCGAGACGTCGTGGGGAAAGGCATCCTGCAGGGCATAGTCACGGCCAGCAACGGCGACGCCTGCGGCGATCCGCAGCCGATCGAGATCGGCAACAGTCCCCTCGGCCCCGGTGGTCCGGCAGTAGAGGCGGAAAACGGAAAAGCCTGCCTCTTCGAAGCGATGGTCGCGATAGCTCTCTGCTGGCCGCTCCTCGTCGAAGACGACGGTCACCGGCGTCGGATCGAGGAGGGAAAATTCCACGGCCGAGCGCAATTTGTACATCGCCAGCCGTTTCAACAGCGGCTCGGCCTGGTCGCGAGACGTTTCCAGCCGCAATGCCTCGCCATCACGAGAGATGAGGAAGTCGAAAAGAATCTTGCCCTGCGGGGTCAAGAGCGCCCCGGCGCGGACTTCGTCCGCGCTCAGCGCGCTGACATCGGTGGTGATCAGGCTCTGAAGAAGAGCATCCGCGTCCTTTCCGGAAACGCTGATGGTCGCGCGATCGTCGAGGCAAACCTTGGACATTGGCTTCCAATCCGTTCTCACAGCGCCGCGTCTTTTCAGACGCGCAGAGGTCGCTGTAACACTTTGAACCGCTGTATGTCTCCCTCGATCGCGGTGGATCTACTGCATGTTTCCTTAAATCGGAGCCAATTTAAGGATAAAAACATGCAGCAATTCAAAGTGCTTCACCGACCTTTGTGCGTCTGAAAAGACGCACGGCGCTGTAGAGAGACGCAGCAGTGCCGAACAGGTAGGATATCGAACATGGAAGGGCAAGCGTGCGATCAGTCGCCGGCGACGAAGAATTTCCAACGGCCGTCAGGCGTGATTCCGACGCGGTAAAAATTATAGCTGCCGAACTCCTCCATGCCGGCGAAATCGCCGGCGGTGACAAGCCGGAACAGATCGACTTTTTCCTGAGGCGTGAGGGAAGACAACGGCTTGGCGGCGAAATAGGGCCAGACATAGGCCTCCTCCGGCGTGCCCTTGTCCGTAAGAACGAACCCGGTCGAAAGCACGTCGAGAAGTATGGCGAGGATTTCGACTCCGTCTTGGTCGCCCGACAAGCTCTTGAGGACCGCGATCGGGTCTTCCTCGCCGGCTGCGACCGGTATCTGCGTCTGGGTGGGCCCCTTGCCGAGCAGGGGGCGCAGCTTTTCGATGTCCCCGGAAGCGGCAGCCTCGACGATCAGTTCGCGCATGCGGGCAACGGGTGCAGGGATCTTCGAAACGTCGGTCAGGACCTCGACGGGTTCGATGATCTCCGGTTGAGTCTCGTCCGTCTCGCTCGCCGCCTTGTTCACCAGCGGGTCCGGCTCCGGAATTTCGAGCGGAGCGCTCTCAACCGGCTCCGCATCGAGCGTTTCCGCCGGCGCGGGCTTCTCCTCGCTGGAAACCGGAGCAGGGGCGGGCTGCAATTCGCTGAGGGCCAAGGCCGGGCGGGTTGCAATCGAGGTTAAAATCACCACGCCTGCCATCAGGAACGTGATGAGGCTCACCGGGATTGCCCGGTTTGCGAGGGTCCGGCTCATGAGGCGGCCTTGGTCCTACTGAATAGTCCGCTGGGGCGAGAACTCTCCGGCGAGCATGCGCTCGCGAAGCGCGTTCAGCATTGCCTCTGCACCTTCTTCGCCATGGAGGCGGATGGTTTCGCGCATGGCTAGTGCAATCGCCGCGTCGGCAATGATCTCCGGCTCGATTCCGTCTGCCATGCCGTCAGCCCAGGCTTCATTCTGGTGTTCCAGGGCCGCCTGCATTTTCTCGTGGACGATCATGTCGTCGATGTCGGTCAGGCTTGGTTCCATCATTCGTTCCATGCGGCTTCCATCACATGTATTCGGCCAACCTAAAGAATCTCTGCTGAACCGCAACTGAACGGGCAGACAGGCCGGCTACTCCTTACCACTGTCTTAACAACTTAGCAGCCTTTTCCCGAAACGACACGGGCTGCTGGAAAAAGGGGTTAATATCCTGTTAATTACCAAAGCGCGCGATGATTTCTGAAGCCAGTGTTGCTCCTTCGGCACGATATCGCTCTTCCGCAAGCGTCGCCGATGCCGTGCAACTCGTATAAACCGACGCAAAAGTCCTGTAGCCGCGGTTGAAGGCGGCCGTCATGCGCTCGCGTCGCTCAGGTTCCCCGGCCGTCTCCTTGCCGATCAGCTCTTCCATCGAGTGGCGCCAGCCATTCTCGAGTTGGCTCTGGCAGAGATTGCGCAAGTAGTGAACCGATCCGAGTATCTCGGCGAGGCGAATCAGGCGCTGCTCGTAGGGCGGCGGTTTCGCTTGGACCGGGGGAGGGGACGCCGGAGGCGAGGACGGCGCCTGTTGCGCGGCAGCGGCTGCCGCGATCGCAAGCGCGGTGCCGGTCAGGAGAAGCCGGAGGATAGGAGGGGCGATGGTCATTGGCCCATCAAAGCCGAATCGGCTCCGGATTCAAGTCACTTGGATTTGAACGGGAAAAGGGCCGCCCCTGGGCCAACTTTTCCACACAATGGCGAACGCTCTTGGGAATGGGAAGCGCGAAGATTTCCTCCGGCGTAAACCAGCCGACGCCTGCGGCATCGTCGCTTGCGACCGCCACGGTATCGGCATCCGCCTCGACGATGAAGACCGAGAGCAGGAAGTGCCGCGTCTCGGCTTTCTTCGGCGGAAGGTCATAGACCTCGAAAAGCACCGGGTCGCGTCCGGATATTCCTGTTTCCTCCGCAAGTTCGCGCAGGGCCGTTTCCGCCGGCGTTTCCCCCGGCTCCGCCCGGCCGCCCGGAAAGGCATACATGTCGGCGGCCGGCGGGTTCGCTCGCCGGACGAGGAGAAGGCGTCCGGCCCGCTCGACTATTGCAGAGGAGGCGAGTTCCGGCTGGCGTGGCATGATCGTGTTGGCTTCTTGCAAGGTCATTGACCCACCTTAAGCGAAATGCCACACCCCTGTCATGTGCGGACGTTTTGCGCTGACGGCGACACCAGACGAATTGCTGGAGCTTTTCGGCCTTCTGAAGGTGGAAGACTTTCCGGCGAGGTTCAACGTCGCCCCCACCCAGCCGATTCTCGTGATCGTCGCTTCGGAGCGGCGCGAACCCGGCAGCAACCTGCCGGAGCGGAGCGCGCTGCTCGTGCGCTGGGGCCTCACGCCGGGCTGGGTCAAGGACCCGCGCAGCTTTCCGCTGCTCCTCAATGCGCGCGCTGAAACGGCCGTCGACAAGGCCGCCTTTCGCGCGGCCATGCGCCACCGGCGCATTCTGGTGCCGGCATCCGGCTTCTACGAATGGCACCGCCCGCTAAAAGGAACCCGCGGATCTTCGCAGGCCTATTGGGTCCGACCTAGAAGGGGCGGCCTCGTCGCCTTTGCGGGGCTGATGGAGACCTGGTCATCCGCCGACGGTTCGGAGGTCGATACCGCGGCGATCCTGACCACTGGCGCCAACGAGGCGGTCCGCCACATCCACGACCGCATGCCGGTCGTTGTTCAGCCGGAAGACTTCACGCGCTGGCTGGACTGCAGGACACAGGAGCCGCGCGACGTCGCCGACCTCCTGTCACCGGCCCCGAACGACTATTTCGAGGCGATCCCCGTGTCGGACAAGGTCAACTCGGTCGCCAATACCGGGCCGGAAATCCAGGACGAAGTCGCGCTCCCACCGGCGCCGGCGGAAAATGAGTCCGGCGCCGATAATGCACAGATGTCGCTCTTTTAGGTGATATACGGATCAGGAGGTCGGTTTGATCCTTTTGGCACCGGCCGGCTTGCGCTTGATCTGCAGCGCGGCGGCAAGCACAGCCTTAAGACCGAGTGGCCGGTACTTCGCCAATAGGTCCGCGGCCGGTGGCTTTGAGCCGGTGGTCTTGGCGGGCTTCATTCCATGTTCTCCTTGATGCTTCCCTAGATATGCGAAACGTTTCGCTTACGTTTTTGTGCCCGAAACAGGCGTTTCTTTTTGTTCCGCGGGAAACAGAATGCGCGCGTGCTGAAGGCACAGCGAATCTCGTCGCCCGTGTAGCGATCCCGGATAAGCCAAATCATGACAAATCCATGGCCGCGATCTCCGGCGAACGCGACTTTTACTTGCATGGCGGCCCCCTCTTGACCGAGACCGGGTGACGCGCGATAAGGGGCGCCATGAAGACGGTTATCTGCATTATTTGCCGGAAGATTATTCGCTAGCGTTCCGCTGGCCTGGCCGTTTTCGTCTCCAGAAATCCAAGATGACAAAACGTGCGGGCCGCCCCGGGCGTTATAGTGCGACGGTTGCATGCAGGCTTGGAGATTGGGTATGGGCGGAATGCCGACTTTGAAGCTCTACAACACATTGACGCGGGAAAAGGCCGATTTCCGGCCGCTCGAGCCTCGAAACGTTCGCATGTATGTCTGCGGGCCGACGGTCTATGACTATGCCCATATCGGCAATGCCCGGCCGATCATCGTCTTCGACGTTCTTTTCCGGCTGCTGCGCCATGTCTATGGCGAAAGCCATGTCACCTATGCGCGCAACATCACTGACGTCGACGACAAGATCAATGCGCGGGCGTTGCGCGATTATCCCGGCTTGCCGCTAAACGTGGCGATCCGCCGCGTGACGGAGAAGACCGAGAAGCAGTTCCTCGACGATGCCGTGGTGCTCGGCTGCCTCGACCCGACCGTGCAGCCGCGCGCGACCGAGAATATCGCCCAGATGATAGAGATCATCGAAAAGCTCATCACCAAGGGCCACGCCTATCAGGCCGAGGGCGAGGTGCTGTTCGATACCACATCGATGGCGGATTACGGGCAGCTTTCCAAGCGGAACCTCGATGAACAGCAGGCCGGTGCACGCGTCGCGGTCGACGCCCACAAGCGAAATCCGGGAGACTTTGTGCTCTGGAAGCTCTCAGAGGAGCATGAGCCGGGCTGGGAAAGCCCTTGGGGGCGGGGCCGGCCCGGCTGGCACATCGAATGCTCGGCAATGAGCGGACGCTATCTCGGCGATGTGTTCGATATTCATGGTGGCGGCATCGATCTCATCTTCCCGCACCATGAGAACGAGATTGCCCAGTCGCGTTGCGCTCACGGCACCGAGGTGATGGCGAATGTCTGGATGCACAACGGCTTTCTGCAGGTCGAAGGCCGCAAGATGTCGAAGTCGGAAGGCAATTTCATCACCATCTACGAGCTCCTCCACACGGAGAAATTCGGCGGCCGCCAATGGCCGGGCGATGTCTTGAGGCTGGCGATGCTGATGACTCATTATCGCGAGCCGATCGACTTTTCGATCAAGCGGCTGGAGGAGGCCGAGCATCTGCTCTCGAAATGGCCGGTGCCGGGTGATGCGACCGACGACCCGGACCCACAGGTCGTGGCGGCGCTTGCGGATGACCTCAACACGGTCGCAGCGATCCAGCAACTGCACGCCCTTGGGCAGAAGGCATCGGCGGATTCACGATATCTAGGCTCCTTTGCCGCTAGCGCGGCGTTGATCGGAGTGGTGCCGAAGGAGATCGAACTCGACGAGGCGATCGTGCACGAGATCGACGGCCGGGTGCGGGCGCGCCTCGAACTCCTGAAGACGAAGAATTACGCCGAGGCCGATGCGATCCGTGCCGATCTGCAGGCTCGCGGCATCCAGCTCAAGGACGGCAAGGATCCGGAAACGGGCGAACGGGTGACGACCTGGGAAGTAAAGCGCTCGCAGACCTGACGGGCGTAACGCAGAACGGAAGAGGAGGACGACATGGCTGACGATATCCAAACCGGCGGATGCCAGTGCGGTACGGTCCGCTTTCGCGTCGAGGGCAAGCTCGGCGACGCCTCGGTATGCCATTGCCGTATGTGCCAGAAGGCAAGCGGCAACTTCTATCTGCCGCTCGTCTCCGTGCGCGCCGCCAAGGTCACTTGGACGCGCGGCGAGCGCAAGCGCTTCCAATCATCGAACCACGTCTGGCGCGGCTTCTGCGGCGAATGCGGCACGCCTCTGACCTACGAGGCGCCGGACGGTATGGCGCTGGCGATTGCCGCCTTCGACAAGCCGGAAGGTATGGCGCCGAGGATCCAATGGGGGCTCGAGGCGAAATTGCCCTATGTCGACAATGTGCCGCGGCTCCCCGGCGAGGAAACCATGGCCGATACGGACGCGACGTCGTTCCTAGCCGATCTCGTGTCCTATCAACACCCCGACCACGACACTGATACCTGGCCACCGGAGGAGAGACGATGAACAACACTGTCAGAACGGGGGGCTGCCAATGCGGCGCCGTTCGCTTCCGCATTCACGGAAAACTCGGGCGGCCGTCGATCTGCCACTGCCGCATGTGTCAGAAGCAATTCGGCTCGTTCTTCTCCGCCCTGGTGACGGCGCCGAAGGATGGGGTCGAATGGACTCGCGAGGAACCGAGCTATTTCCAGTCCTCCGTCAATATCGATCGCGGCTTCTGCCCGAAATGCGGCACGCCGCTCACTTACCGACATCCCGGCGGCCTTGAAATCGCGATCGGCGCCTTCGACGACCGCTCCGACCTCGCGCCTCGCATTCAGGTCAATTATCAGGCGCGGCTGCCCTGGGTCGAGACCATTTTCGACCAACCGGTTCACGAAGATCCGGATTACTACGCGCGCCAGGAGCAGATCATCTCGTTCCAGCATCCGGACCATGAGACGGACCAATGGCCGCCGGCGGGAGCCTGGGCATGATGATCCGGCGCATCTTTACCGGCGGATGCCAATGCGGCGCGGTACGCTACCGCGCCGAGGGCGCGCTCGAGGATGCGCATATCTGTCATTGCCGCATGTGCCAGAAGGCGGCCGGAAATTATTTCCTGCCGCTTGCCAATATCGCGCGCGAGGATTTCGAGATCACGCGCGGTGAACCCTCCTGGTTCCGCTCGTCGGATCTCGTGCGCCGCGGCTTCTGTCGCAATTGCGGTACGCCACTCTTTTACGACATGCCGAACGAAAGTTTCCTGAACATCGCACTCGGCTCGCTTGACGATCCGGAAGACGTGCAGCCGGTTTATCAATCCGGCATCGAGTCGCGCATGCTGTGGTTCTCGCACCTGGCTCGCTTGCGGGAAAAGGAGACGGATGACGGCAGCGAAGCGGCCGCCGCGCGCCGTCTCGCCGTGCTGGAATCGAACCGCCAGCATCCGGATTTCGATACGATTCACTGGCGTCCCGAGGAAGACATGCCGTGAGTGCCGATCTGCGCACCCTGTACCCGGAAATCGAACCCTATGCCTCGGGTCACCTCGACGTTGGCGACGGTCACGTCGTCTATTGGGAGCGCGCAGGCACGCCCGGCGCCAAGCCGGCCGTCTTTCTTCATGGCGGCCCCGGCGGCACGATTTCGCCGAACCATCGCCGTCTCTTTGATCCCGAGCTCTATGACGTCACGCTGTTCGA
>JAPSJG010000072.1 GCA_031178305.1 Sinorhizobium sp. | reverse complement strand
GGTCAATACCGGCGTTCTTGCGCTCGCGAGCCTCAGTCTGCACCGGACGAAGGTCGAGGCCGAGCGGCTGCATGGCGAGGCGGCCCGCACCGGTCTGCTCATGGCGCTGGCACTGGGCCTCGCCTTCCTTGTCGGGCAGCTCTTCGCCTGGCGGACGCTTGCCGGCTCCGGCTATGTATTGGCCGACAATCCGGCCAACAGCTTCTTCTACATGCTCACCGGCCTGCATGGCCTGCACATTGGCGGTGGCCTCGCCGCACTCGGTCGAACGATCGCGCGCGTCCGGCTTGGTGCGCTCGATCGCCGGGCGCGTCTCCTTATCGAACTGTGTGCCATCTACTGGCATTTTATGCTGGTGGTTTGGCTTGTCCTCTTCGTTCTCTTCTCCGGATGGGCGAACGAGGTCATCGATTTCTGCCGCCAGTTGCTGACATAGGGACCCGCTGAAATGTCTGTTCCACTGAAGACCCACCCAGCAGAATCGCTCCCTCGCCCGGCCGGTTTGGCGGGTCTTGCGGCAGACTGGGCATCGGACCAGCGAACCTTCAAGAACGTCTCCTGGGGAAAGGCCATGATGTGGATCTTTCTCCTCAGCGACACCTTCATCTTCGGCTGCTTCCTGCTCGCCTACATGACAGCGCGGATGTCGACGACGGTTCCCTGGCCAAATCCGAGCGAAGTATTCGCACTGGAGATCGGCGGAACGCACATGCCGCTGATCCTCATAGCCATCATGACCTTCGTCCTGATCTCCTCGAGCGGCACGATGGCCATGGCCGTCAACTACGGATACCGCCGCGACCGGCGCAAGACCGCGGTACTGATGCTGGTCACGGCCCTTTTCGGCGCCACCTTCGTCGGCATGCAGGCGTTCGAGTGGTCGAAGCTGATAGAGGAGGGCGTGCGGCCCTGGGGCAATCCCTGGGGCGCCGCACAGTTCGGCTCCACCTTCTTCATGATCACAGGCTTTCACGGCACCCACGTCACATTCGGCGTGATCTTCCTGCTGATCGTCGCCCGCAAGGTCTGGCGCGGCGACTTCGACACCGAGCGGCGGGGTTTCTTCACCAGCCGCAAGGGCCGCTACGAGATCGTCGAGATCACCGGCCTTTACTGGCACTTCGTCGATCTGGTCTGGGTCTTCATCTTCGCATTCTTCTATCTGTGGTGAGGAGGGCGTCATGGCTCATGCGGAGGCACATGCGGAACACGAACAACAACAGCATCCGATCAAGCTCTATCTTCTGGTGTGGGGACTGCTCTTCGTCCTTAGCTTCTTCTCTTACATGGTCGACTACTTCGGGCTGCAGGGGTTCTTGCGCTGGTCGCTGATCCTGATCTTCATGATGCTGAAAGCCGGACTCATCGTTGCCGTGTTCATGCATATGGCCTGGGAGCGCCTTGCGCTGATCTACGCGATGCTGCTGCCTCCGCTCCTGGTCCTTGTCTTTGTCGCGCTGATGGTTTCGGAATCAAACTACGTCCTGCTCACCCGCCTCGCCTTCTTCGGTTCCGGCCCCTGATCTATCCGCTGAGAACCATCACAGGCTAGACATTGGTGGCGAAGAACAACCGAAGCTCGCCCCTACCCGCCGACTTCGACAATTGATGGATGATGTCGTTTCGAAACAAGAGATGCTGGAGCGCGGCCGGGGAATCTCGTGCGTGACCCAGATGATCTCGCCGCCTGCAGCGCACGTAGGGCACCCGTCGAGCCCGCGCTTTACGAATAATCCGCGCCCTCCGTCCTCCAGCCAGATACGCGGGTTTGGCCCGCCTGCGGCTCGCAACTGAGCCTCAGCCGCAAGGGCAAGCTCAGGCTCCCGCGAGTTTATGCTCGTCTCGCGCGGCCTGCCAGACCTCTCGTGCCGCATCGGCGTTCATTGCGGCAATGCCCAGTCCGACGATCAGATCGGGCCAGGCCGAGTGCCACAGGAATGCCGTGACCAGGCCTGCACAGATGATCGCCACATTGGCCACCGCGTCGTTGCGCGCGGAAAGAAAGGCTGCACGAGTGAGACTGCCGCTTTCATGCCGAAACGCCGCCAGGAGAAAGGCGCAAGTGAGATTTATCACGAGCGCCCCGGCTCCCGCGAGCGAGAGGGAGAACGGCGCTGGGGGAACCGGGTGGACGAAGCGTTCGTAGGCCGTCCAGAGAGTTGCCATTCCGGGGACGAGCAGAATGATGGCGAGCGCCATACCGATACGTGCACGTTTTCCCGGTGAAAAGCCAAGCGCCAGGAGAATCAACAGATTGACGGAGGCGTCCTCCAGGAAATCGACGCTGTCGGCAAAAAGGGAGACTGAGCCTATGGCAAGCGCAACCGCAAACTCTACCCCGAAATATCCAAGGTTGAGCAGCGCTACAAGCACGACGATCTTGTGCAGGGGAGTGTCGAAATAACGGGCGAGCACGTGTGGTCTCCATGACTATTGACGCGGACCAGAACCGTGAATACCGCCGCTCCGCCGTCGTCGGACGAAAGGCGCACGGGCCAGGCTTCTGGAACAACGTGCTATCCGGCGCATTATCTTCGCGGTTCGCATTGCTGTCGCGAGGCGGCGCTGTTTATCACGATTTTTTTGCGTCGGGAGCATAAATGACCACTTCTTTCCGTAAGACCTCGGTTGAAGACGCGGAGCCCTGTCGCGGGCGACAGAACCGCACTGGCACCCCAGGCGGGACAGAGCGAACGGCTGCGGCGGCGTGACATGGCGGAAACCTCGTCTCCCCCGAAATCCGCGAAGCCCCACGCGTTGCACACCTTGAAAAAGCTCCGTGCCGGACTTGTGACCGGGGCCGCCGATGACGACCCGAGCGGTATCGCCACATACAGTCAGGTCGGCGCGCAATTCGGTTTCACCCTTGGCTGGACGATGCTCTTCACCTATCCCCTGATGGTGACGGTCCAGGGATTGAGCGCCGGTATAGGCGCCGTGACCGGCCAAGGCGTCGCCGAAAACCTCCGCCGGCACTATCCGCTGGGGCTGGCAAGGACAGCCGTGTCGATGCTGTTCGCCGCAAACTTCGTCAACATCGGCGCCAATCTCGCAGCAATGGGCGCAGCCCTTTACCTCCTTATCGATGGCCCACAGGTCCTCTACGCGGTTCTCTTCGCAATCCTATGCGTTTGTCTCGAGGTGTTCGTGCCATACCGGCGTTATGCGGTCCTGCTCAAATGGCTGACGCTCTCGCTTTTTGCCTATGTCGCCGTCGTCCTCGCCGTTGAAGTCCCTTGGTCTGAGGCATTACGAGGTATCTTCTTGCCACAGTTTGCCTTGGACGGTCGGCATGCAATGGCATTGCTTGCCATTTTCGGCACCACGATCAGCCCATACCTGTTCTTCTGGCAGGCCGGGCAGGAGGTCGAGGAGCTCCGCCGCCGGCAGCAGGTGAGGCTGAAGGCGCAGCCCGAGGCGGCGGCGCCGGAACTTGCCCGCATCCGCATCGACACTCTTATCGGAATGGGATTCTCCAATCTCGTCGCACTGTTCATCATCCTGGCGACGGCCGCAACGCTTCACGCAAACGGCGTGACGCACATCGAAACCTCGGCGCAGGCAGCGGAGGCTCTTCGGCCGATCGCCGGCGAGTTCGCCTTCGTTCTGTTTTCCGCCGGAATCATCGGCACGGGAATGTTGGCAGTCCCCGTCCTGGCCGGATCCGCCGCCTATGCGGTCGCCGAGCTCTTCCAGTGGCCGCAGGGATTGGACCGCCCGCCCCGAAAGGCCAAGGCATTCTACGGGACCATAGCCGCAGCGACGCTCGGCAGCGTCGCCGTGTTCCTTGCGGGTCTCGATCCCTTCCTGATGCTTTACTGGAGTGCGGTCATCAACGGCATGCTCGCAGCCCCTCTGATCGCAGTCATTACCGTGATGGCGGTCAACCCGCGCATCATGGGGCGACTGACTGCACCCTGGTGGATGGCCGCCCTCGGTGGCCTTACCGCGATCGTAATGGCGCTTGGAACAATCGCAATGTTCCTTCTCTGAGACGTGCCGCATGCCGGCCTCCATGACGCGCGAGGGAGCCTGCGCAAACCGGATCTTTGCGGAGCGCGACTACTCCGTACAGCGGCGATGATCGGTGCGCTCAGGCCGCCAGGTCGCTGTCAGGCAGGCTCGACTTTTGAGAGGGGGGTGAAGGCTGGTCCCTGCAGCGGTTCACCATCCGCCGAAAAGTGGGATCCATGGCAGGGGCAATCCCAGCACTGTTCGAAGCGGTTCCAGCGCACGATGCACCCCATGTGGGTACAGCTCGCACTGCATAGCTTCAGATCGCCCTCGTCGGTTCGATAGGCGGCAGTCATCTTGCCATTGAGCTTGATCAATGCCCCCTCGCCGGGGTGAATGTCCTCTAAGGAAGACACTTCGCCGCCCCGGAGGTGGGCGGCCCAATGCTTCGCCGCGTCCACATTCTCCTTCACGAACTCCACTGCGCCGCGCAGCATGAGGCGATCGGGGTCGTAGAGGTCGGCCCATGGGGTGGAACCTTCATTGATCAGGTCGCGGATCAGCAGTGCTCCCGCCACTCCGGTGGTGAGGCCCTCGCCACTGTCGCCGGTGATAAGGTAGACCCGCTCGTATCCCGGGCTCTTGCCTATGAAGGGCACGTAATCCGAGGGCTCGAAAACCTGTCCGGACCACCTGTGGGTTATCGGGCCGAGTTCCGGAAAGCGTTCGCGCGCCCATTCCTCAAGCCGCGCGAGGCGCTCGTCCATATCCGCCGCCTCCCCGGTCTTGTGATCCTCGCCGCCGACGATGAGCACATCCTCGGCGTCTCCTGGCTGGAGACGGACATAATGGTAGCTCGGCTCCAAAGTGTCCCAGATAAGCGCGTCAGCGGCCGCCCCCTTGGGAGTTCGACCGGCAATCACATAGGTACGGTAAGGAGCCTGTTTGGTGTGAATAGGAATTCGCAGGTGAAATGGCGAATTGGTCGCCACCACCACCCGAGCGGCCGTGATCGTGCCGCCGCGCCCGGTCTTGGCGTGCACCTGATCGTTCTTCTCTTCCAGGCCGACGATCGGGGTTTCAGCAAAGAGGGTGGCGCCCCGCCGATGCAGGCTGCTGACGAGCCCATCGAGATACTTCAGCGGGTGAAAGCGGCCCTGTCGCGGAAAGCGCAGTGCCGGTCCGGAGCTCCAGGCGCCCGGGCCGGTGTCGACCCATTGCGCATCCGCGAAGCCTGCGGCGCGTGCTGCATCCAGCTCCTTGCGCAGATATTCGATGTCCTTCTCTTCCGCCGGAACGAAATAGCCGTCGATACGCGCAAGATCACAGTCGATCGATTCCTGTCTGCAAATTTCCTCGATGCGGTCGACCGCCGCGCGCTGGCTCTCATAATATTGCCGGCACGCATCCTCTCCGCGCAACGAATGCAGCTCCTCGAAAAAATCGTCAAGCTCGAAAGCCAGATGAGCGCTGGTGCGTGCGGTCATGCCGCCGCCCAGGTGTCCCCGGTCCACCACCGCCACCTGGTGGCCCGAGCACGCGAGTTCGTAGGCACAGGAAAGGCCTGCAATACCGGCGCCGATCACCAGCACGTCGGTGGTCAAATCTCCCGGCAGTCTCGGACTGTCGTATGTGATCGGGTGCTCCATCCAGAGAGAGCGGCTATGTTCGTTCGCGGCGTTCATGGCGACCTCGACGGCTCTGCTCTCCCTCAACGCGCTTCCGCGGCCGGGGTTCCTGGGACTGCCCTCGGAACATAGCGTCTTCGCAGCGATTGGGTGTGCAAGCCTGGAGACGACAGAATGACCGCCATCCCGCGCGACACCGACGCTTCGGCTCCTGCAGGGCAAGGAGAGCGTCTAGCAGACCGGCGCCTCAGCACGGCACAGCTGGAGGAGCCCATGTTGAACGGCTGGAAGGAAACGGCAGTGGCGGCCGCGACCAGCGGCACGATCGCGAGCATCGTGACGACTGTCGCGCTGGCGTTGCTCGCCAGATCAGAGGGAAAGAGCATATTCCAGCCGACCAATGCCACCAGCCACTGGCTTCATGGGGCGGGTGCCGGCCGCGTCAGGGTCGCGGACGTGAGCCATACGCTGCTAGGCTACTGCACACATCATCTGTCGGCGATTTTCTGGGCGCTGCCGTTCGAAGCATGGCTGGGGGCCGGGCGCTCCAAGGATCCCGCCACGGCACTGCGGAAGGCGGCGCTCACCGCCGCGCTGGCGGCTCTGATCGATTACCGTTGGGTGCCGAAGCGGCTGACGCCCGGCTGGGAGACGGTCCTGTCGAAGCGATCGGTCGGCGCAACCTTCGCCGCGATGGCGATCGGCCTGGCGGTGGGCGGGATGATGTCTGAGAAACGGCAGCGCCCGGGATTCCGTCGGCGGCAGAGATAGAGCAGATCGATGGAGCCTCCGGTCCCGAAAGCTCCGGATTCGTCGCTGACGCCACGGCGCTCACGAGCATTCGCGATGTTGATCGCGCTGGTGGTGGGTATTGTCGTCTGCTATCTGCTGGCCGCCCCGTTCTTGCCTGCGCTCACCTGGGCGCTGGTGCTCGCCATCATGTTCCATCCGCTTCACCGGCGGATTTCCAAGGATCTGCGGTATAGGGAAGTCGCCGCCGCCGTGGCCGTGGCAATCGCCGTTCTCATCGTCGCCGTACCGGTGAGCCTGCTGGCGGAGCGACTGGTCAACGAGGCGGCCAAGGGCGCGCAGATCGTCGCCGAAGCGCTAAGGACTGGGAGCTGGCGCGAGGCTCTCGCCCATTATCCCCGCATTGCGCAGGCCTTTCTGTGGATCGAGACGCAGCTTGACATTGCCGGCGTCGCAGGCAACGCGGCCACAATGCTCACCAACTTCAGTGCGTCCTTCGTGCGAGGCTCGCTGACGCAGGTCATCGACGTCATCCTGACCTTCTATTTCCTGTTCTATTTTCTCCGCGACGGACGCGAAGCGCTGATGGCGCTGAAGCATTTCTCGCCTCTTACGTCGGAAGAGATGGAAAAGCTGTTCGCGCGGGTTAAGGACACCGTACATGCCATAGTCTTCGGGACTTTCGCTGTTGCCGCCGTGCAGGGGACACTGGGTGGTCTCATGTTCTGGTTCCTCGGCTTGCCGTCGCCGTTGCTCTGGGGCGTTGCCATGGGGGTGCTCGCCGTGGTGCCGGTGCTCGGCGCCTTCATCGTCTGGATCCCGGGCGCGTTATGGCTCGCCTTGAGCGGCGAATGGATAAAGGCACTGATCCTTGTTGGCTGGGGCGCCGGCGTGGTCGCGACAGTGGACAACCTGCTCTATCCGATGCTGGTCGGAGATCGCCTGAAGCTGCACACATTGCTTGCATTCATGAGCATGATCGGCGGCATCATCGTTTTCGGCCCGTCGGGTCTGGTCATCGGTCCCGTTGTCTTGACGGTCACGTTGTTGCTCTTCGAATTCTGGCGTGACCACATCAGAGTGATCGGCACTTAGCTGTTCTTATGTTTTCCGACGTGAGAGAAATCCTGATCACCGCCTGAAGATGTGAATCGCACCTCCGGCGTCGTCGGAAACGAGGACGGAGCCGTCCGGCGCTTCCTTGACGTCCACGGGTCGACCGACGCGCCTGAGAAAAGACGTCGCCGACACCGGACGGTTGCCTCGGAAGCGCACCCGCACGACCTGATAGCCGACCGGAACCGACCTGTCCCAACTGCCGTGCTGGGCCACCAGCGCATCGCCGCCGAGGCTGCGGAAGAAATGGATTCCCAGTGCTGCGACATGTGCCTGGAAGTTGAAGACGGGCGGGATCTGCCGCGCGGGTGGCGGCGCGTCCTCGAAGCCTCTGAGCCTGATTTGGCCTCCGAAATAGGGGAAGCCGTAAAAGCCGCCCGGGCGAAGCTGGTTCAGCTCGTCCGGTGGGAGATCGTCGCCCATCCGGTCGGCGCCGTTGTCGGTAAAGAACATGACGCCGCCGCGCCAGTCGAAACCCACCGAATTGCGCACGCCCCACGCGACTCGCCGGAGGTCTGAGCCGTTCTGGTTCATGCTGACGATCGTGCCTTGAAGCCCGCGTGGCAAGCAGATGTTGCAGGGTGAACCGAAGGAGACATAGAGCCGGTTATCCGGGCCGATGCCGATATAGCGCAGGCTATGACCGCCCGAATCCGGCAAGTCCCGGCGAATGTCGCGTCTGCCGCTCAGAGCGCCCCCGCGCGATATAGCGAATGCGGTTATCCTATTCCTCGAAGCGACGAACAAACGACCGCCGGAACATGCGACACCATTCGGCGCGGAAAATCCGGAGGCGACCTGCCGGGCGCGCCCGCCGGACAATGGCACGGCATAGACCGAGGAGCCTTTGGTTCCGACGAACAATATGTCGCCGCAAACCGCCATCTCGCGCGCGGAGGGAACGCGGGCGAGCAACTCGGCCCGAGCCGTCTCAAGGGCAAAGCCGAATGCGAGCGTCGTGATCGAGGCAAGCGCGAGAAATCTGCTTCGGGCGGAGAGGAATTTGGCTCTCGAGACGTCCATCGGCGCCCTCCGAACATAAGCTGGTATGCAGGAGGGATTTGGAGCGGATTATTCTCGTTTCAAGCGGGAGCCCCGATCTCACGGCGAAGTGATCTTCTGTCTCCTGGGGCCGGATCTGTCACAGGCCACGCCGAAGTCGTGGTGACGACGACGCCGTCAGCGGGCCAGTGGCCCTTCAGCGCTTTTGCGATCTGCGCCGAACCCTTGCCGCACCGATGACGACGGTGCGGCCTTTCAGGCGCGGCGGCAGATTGGCGGCAATCGCCCTACCGCATGTCTCCTCAAATCGACCTCGATTTAAGGACAAAGACATGCAGGGATTCAAAGTGCTACAGCGACTTCGTCAGGGTTCAGCGGGTCTTACTCCTCCGCCGGCCCGTAGAGGCCGAGCTCTTCTAAGAGCGCCCGCTGCCGGTCGGCACTTTCGACCAGCAGGCCGGTGTAGCGATCGGTGATACGGCCGCGATGATCCGGATCGGAAACGGCGGAGAGCGCCCCCACGATCGCTGCCACCTTTTCCGAGGTCTGCCGCAGTTGCTCCAGGAGCTCCGGCTTGCCGGCGACCCGGGTGACCGCTCGCTTCGTCACTTTGCCGATGCCCGCAGGCGTGCGGCTGCCAGCTTCGGCGTAACCCTCCGGCAGGTCGCCCTTGAGATTGGTGACGGACTTGAAGCGGATGACGTCGAAGATCTGGTCGACTGCCTGCTTCGCACCGGTCACTCGCGAGGGATGGTCGGTGTCGGCAGCCGCATGCGGCAGCAGCTCCAGCTTGCCCTTGTGGCGCTCTTCCAGCGGCAGGTAAGGGAGCATCGGCCCGCTGAGCTTGCCGGTCGCGGCGTCCTTGAAAAGGTCGGCGTCGATTGCCGCATATGCGATCTTGCCGGACGACAGCGCCTCGTCGAGCGCATTGGCATCGACAACCTCGCCGCGGTCGTAGTTGACCAGCATGGCGCCGTTGTTCATGGCGCCGAGCACCTTCGCATCGACGGTTCCGGCGTTGGAATAGACGCCGGTCGCCGCGTCCAGGCGGCCGAGACCGATATGGACGGAGAGCACGTCGGCGCCAGTCGCCGCTGCGATCGGACTTGCCGCATATTCGAAGCCTTCCGCCTCGATCCAGTGCTTGTGATGCTCGCGGGCATAGATCGCCACCTTCATGCCGAAGGCCTTGGCGAGCTTGGCAACCTCGCGACCGATATTGCCGTAGCCGAGAATGGCGATCTTGCGGCCCTCGAGCTTGGCAGTCGGAAAATCCTTGAGCTGACGGCCGGTGTCGAAATCGCCCTCGGTGACCATCCGGTGCAGCCTGCCGACCGGCAGGTCAGGAACGACCTTGAGGATCGCCTTCATCGCCATCTGGGCAGTCGCCCGGCTGTTGATGCCCGGCGTGTTCATGAGGGGCGCGGTGCCGCCCTCACCATTGCCGCCGCCCCAGGATGCCGAGCCCATGTTGCCGGTGCCCGCGCCGATGCGCACGCCGCCGAGCGGGAATACGGAAGCCTTCGGAATGAAGGTCGCTGCCGCGATCAGAGCGTCATACTGGCCCTTGTCGGTCTGCGGCAGGATCTCAGCTTCGGTGCTGAGATTTGGCTGGTAGAAGAAGTGGATGCGGCCCTTCTCGAGCGCCGACCGATCACCGAGCGGCCCGAGATGGAACACTCCGCCCTTTTCCTCGATATAGGCCTTAATTTCGCTATGATCCGGCTGGCCATCGGCGCCGAAGCGCAGGCCGACCAGATCGGCGATCAGCACAGTATAGGCACGCTCGGGATCGTCCTTGCGAATCGCGCCCTCGGCCTTGACTGGAGCCTCGAAAGTGACGCCCTGCTTGGCCAGTTCCTCCTCGAGCACCACGATCTTGGCGCGCAGGTAGGCGTATTGCAGGTTCTCCAGCAGCGCCACGACGTCTTCCGGCTCGCGGATGCCGCCGACCCAGGCGCGGTAATCGCCGGGCGTGCCCGGGAAGGCATTGACGTAGCGGGCCGCGTCGAAGCCGGGCTCGTATTCGCCGTTCGGGTGGGTAATGCCCTCATAGCCGAGCAATTGCTTCGAACGAGCAATGATGCGGGCGTGGATGTCGGGATCGGTGATGCCGTCGTCTTCGACCTTCAGGAGCGTCACTGCCGCACCGCGCCGTTCGGCATCGGTGACCGTCAGCGACAGAATCGGATGCGACTTGACCCACTCGTCAATCACCTTGCGATTGGCGGCAGAACGGCGGTTGAGCTCGACTACGGAGCCGACCCGAGCCTCCGACTGGAGAAGGCCGAAGGTTGTCTCTGCAAAGGCGAGCGCGCTGTAAGTGTTGATGACGCCGCCGAGCATGCGGTCTTCGGCGGCATCGTAGAACGGCCCGGCATCGACGGAGCGCTTGGCCGAAAGCGGCTGCTTGGGATCGATCGGCGGCGCGATCTTCAGCTGGCGCGGGATCGCCCATGCAGGATCTTGCTGGTTGTTCTCGATCAGTGCCAGCGCATGCGGCGTGAAGGAGGCGACAAAATAGCCCGAGACCCCGCCGATCGCCTTCTGGAACGGCATGAAGAGGCAGCACTTCGCCATCACGGAGGCGACCAGTTCGGGCTCCCACGGCATGGCGCCGAGCATCGAGGTGGCATCGAAGACCGCATGGCGATTTGCCGGATCGCCGTCTATCCAGCTCAAGAGCTCGCGGATCTCGCGGCTGGTATAGGCATTGGCCCCGGTCGTCTCGTGGCCGACACCGACGAAGATCGAAACGCCGAGCTCGGAGAGCTCTGCTGCCGTCGGGATCACGCCTTCCGAGGTGGCGAAATGGATGCGGGTCTCGCAGCCCTTTTCGGCGAAGCGCTGCAATTCGATCAGCTGCGTGGCCCAAGACTGGCGGAAGAAGCCGGCGGCCTTCGACGAATCGCTCTCCGGCCGCGGCGTGTCGACGTAGACACGCTGGGACGCGTCATTGGCGTTCATCAGGTGCTGGACGCAGACTGTGAAGCCGCTGTGGCCACCCCCGAGCCCCACCGCCATGCGGTTCGTCTTCGGGAAGCCGAAATAGCTATGGATCGCCCGCATCATGTCGGTGAGGATCTTGTCGGCCGGATAGCCGCGGTGCATGCTGCGGGAAATTTCGGCGGTGGTGAAGCCGCCGATGT
>JAPSJG010000071.1 GCA_031178305.1 Sinorhizobium sp. | reverse complement strand
GCATGGCCGAGCAGGAATTTCGCGGTTACCTCGAGGCTTTCCCGGAGGGAGACAAGGCGGCGGACGCCAGCTTCTGGATGGGCGAAGCACAATATTCGCAGGGCAAATACAACGAAGCGGCGAAGACCTTCCTCAACGCTCACCAAACCTACGGCAAGTCGCCGAAGGCACCGGAAATGCTTCTGAAGCTCGGAATGTCGCTTGGTGCCCTCGACAACAAGGAAACCGCCTGCGCGACACTGCGCGAGGTGAACAAGCGTTATCCCAAGGCATCGGCCGCCGTGAAGGCGAAGGTAGCCAGCGAGCAGAGCCGTTTCGGCTGCTGAGGCCCATCGATGCCCGACGCCGTTCTCGACGCGGCCACAGTTTTTCTCAATTCCTTTATCGAACCTCGCCGGATTCTCGTCGCCGTTTCCGGCGGCAGCGATTCCAAGGGTCTCCTCCTCGCGCTGCATATCGCGCTTCAGACGGAAGAGCGGAAGGGCTTTTTCCTCGTTGCCTGCACGATCGACCACTGCTTGCGGCCGGAGTCCGCAAGTGAAGCTGAAGCGGTCGGTGCCTTCTGCGCTTCGCTCGGCATTCCCCACCGCATCTATCGCTGGGAAGGCGAAAAGCCCAGGACCGGCCTCCAGGCGGCAGCGCGCAACAAGCGCTACGAACTGCTCGCCGAAGCGGCAGGCGCGCTCGGTGCCGAATGCATCGCCACCGGACACACGCTCGACGATCAATACGAGACGATCGCGATGCGCGGCGCGCGCGACGCAGAAGGCGGAGAAGGCCACGGTGGGGCAGGCATGGCGGCAACCGTGCTCTACGGCCGGAGGATCTGGATCCTGAGGCCGTTCCTCGGCTTGCGCCGCGCCGCGATCCGCGCCTTCCTCGAAGCGCAGGGCATCGGCTGGTCCGACGATCCAAGCAACGTCAATCCCCTGTTCGAGCGGGCCCGCGTGCGCGCCGATCTTGCGGCGTCCGGCGATGTGCCGGCATCGCGCTGGAGCGCTGCGCAGCGCTCCAGCTCGTCGGCAAGGGCTGCCGCCCTGATCAGGGAACACGTCCGTGTATACGATGCCCTGGTCGCCGAGATCGCGGCACTTCAGGCGCGAAAAACGGATGACCCGGACTGGCGTCGCGGGCTGATGTCGCTTGCCGCAATCCTTGGCGGGCGCGATCACCTGCCCGCGAGTGCGACGGTCAAGCGCCTCTCCGGCTTTCTGCAATCGGGCCATCCAGGCCGGATGACGGCAGGGCGGGTGGTCTTCGACCGGCGCCGCAGCGGCCTTTATCTCTATCGCGAGCCGCGCAATCTTCCCGTGCTCGACCTCAGGCCGGGCGAGTGTGGGCTCTGGGACGGCCGCTTCGCCATTGCGAGCCTGGGGTCCGCCCTGACGGTGAGCGCGGGGGACGACGACGTTTGGCAGCAGAGGCTTATTGACGCAGGCTTGCCGAAGGGGGTTGCTATGAGGGCTTCGCACGTGGCACCGCACATCGTGCCGGCCAAGGCCGGCAAATCCGGAGGCGATGCGGCGAAGGTAGAGTGCCGCATCGGGCTTTACGACACCTTTTTGCCGGGTTTCGACAGGATTATGGCGGATGCCATCGCCGTGCTGTTCGGTCGTGATCGATACTCCACGCCGCCGGTTCACGATGTTTTGACGGAATTGGATGGGTAGCCGGCAGTTTGCCTTGGCAAGGCAGCGGCGGAACCCTATGTTAGGGAACAAGAGTGTAGTCCGGCGAAGGCCGGGCTGCAGAGGTTCCGGGGAGTTCGATGAACCCTAATTTTCGAAACTTTGCCCTTTGGGCGATCATAGCGCTTCTTCTGATTGCGCTATTCAGCATGTTCCAGCAGCCGACCGAGCGTACCGGTTCTCGCGAAATTCCCTTCTCGCAGTTCCTGAAGGACGTCGACTCCAACCGCGTCAAGGAAGTGGTGATTACCGGCTCCAAGGTGATCGGCAGCTATTCCGAGAGCGGCGCGACTTTCCAGACCTACGCGCCTGCCGTCGATACGGCCCTGACGGAGCGGCTTGAAGCCAAGGACGTCACCGTCACCGTTCGCCCCGAGACCGACGGCTCCTCCGGTTTCCTGAGCTATATCGGAACTCTTCTGCCAATGCTGTTGATCCTCGGCGTCTGGCTGTTCTTCATGCGTCAGATGCAAGGCGGATCGCGTGGCGCGATGGGCTTTGGCAAGTCCAAGGCCAAGCTTCTGACCGAAGCGCACGGCCGCGTAACCTTTGAGGACGTCGCCGGCGTCGACGAGGCCAAGCAGGACCTAGAGGAAATCGTCGAATTCCTGCGCGACCCGCAGAAGTTCCAGCGGCTCGGCGGCCGCATTCCGCGCGGCGTGCTGCTCGTCGGCCCGCCCGGCACCGGTAAGACGTTGCTTGCCCGCTCCGTTGCGGGCGAGGCGAATGTTCCGTTTTTCACCATCTCCGGCTCGGATTTCGTCGAGATGTTCGTCGGTGTCGGCGCATCGCGCGTCCGCGACATGTTCGAGCAGGCGAAGAAGAATGCACCCTGCATCATCTTCATCGACGAGATCGATGCGGTCGGCCGTCACCGCGGCGCGGGCCTCGGCGGCGGCAATGACGAGCGCGAGCAGACGCTCAACCAGTTGCTGGTCGAGATGGACGGCTTCGAGGCGAATGAGGGCATAATCCTGATCGCGGCCACCAACCGTCCAGACGTGCTCGATCCGGCGCTGTTGCGCCCGGGCCGCTTCGACCGCCAGGTCGTCGTTCCGAACCCAGATATCAACGGCCGCGAACGAATCCTCAAGGTGCATGTTCGCAACGTGCCGCTCGCGCCGAATGTCGATCTCAAGGTGCTTGCCCGCGGTACGCCGGGCTTCTCAGGCGCGGATCTCATGAACCTCGTCAACGAGGCGGCATTGATGGCAGCGCGGCGCAACAAGCGCCTCGTCACCATGCAGGAGTTCGAAGACGCAAAGGACAAGATCATGATGGGCGCGGAGCGCCGCTCCTCCGCCATGACCGAGGCCGAGAAGAAGCTGACCGCCTACCACGAGGCCGGTCACGCGATCGTGGCGCTCAACGTCCCCTCGGCCGATCCGCTCCACAAGGCGACCATCATCCCGCGCGGCCGCGCGCTCGGCATGGTGATGCAATTGCCCGAAGGCGACCGCTACTCGATGAGCTACAAGTGGATGATCTCGCGCCTTTCCATCATGATGGGTGGACGCGTCGCCGAGGAACTGACCTTCGGCAAGGAGAACATCACGTCCGGCGCTTCCTCCGATATCGAGCAGGCGACGAAACTCGCACGCGCGATGGTGACGCAATGGGGCTTCTCCGACCAGCTCGGACAGGTTGCCTATGGCGAAAACCAGCAGGAGGTCTTCCTCGGTCATTCCGTCGCGCAGCAGAAGAATGTATCCGAAGCGACCGCCCAGAAGATCGACAACGAGATCCGCCGCCTGATCGATGACGCCTATGAAGCGGCGCGCAAGATACTGACGGAAAAGCACCACGAATTCGTGGCGCTTGCCGAGGGGCTGCTGGAATACGAGACGCTGACCGGCGACGAGATCAAGGCGCTGATTCGCGGCGAGAAGCCGGCACGCGATCTCGGCGACGACACGCCGCCGCACCGTGGATCCGCGGTCCCGTCTGCCGGGACGAAGAAGGAAGTCGGGGCCAAGGGCGAGGAGCCCGAGGGCGGATTCGAACCGCAGCCCCAATAGCAGCTGTGGGTCACCACAAGGCTTTCAGGGCCGCCGCTTCCGCTGGGAGCGGCGGTTTTTTAGCTTTCTGCATGCGGTCGGCGCAGTTGATAACGCGGTGTAATGATTTCTGATGATAGGATTGCTGCCGTTTGTTGTGCATTTGTGCCAAAGATGGCGCAAAGCCGCCTCATTTCGTGATTTGACGGGGGAAGGCATAGTGTGAAAGCCGGAGCGGAGAGCTCATCTCTTCCCGGAACGAGGGCTGCAGGCGAGATTCCGAGCATGAAGACCAGTCAAGGAACACGCAACAGAACGCGGCCTACGAAAGGACTCCTGCAGAAGCAGGACGATGGAGTTTTTATGAAGCGCAAATATTTCGGCACCGACGGTATCCGCGGCCAGTCCAATATTTTTCCAATGACGCCGGATCTTGCGATGCGCGTCGGCATTGCCGTCGGGACGATTTTCCGCAACGGCGCCCACCGCCACCGGGTGGTGATCGGCAAGGACACGCGTCTTTCGGGCTACATGCTCGAGAATGCGATGGTCGCCGGCTTCACCGCCGCAGGCCTCGATGTCTTCCTGCTCGGCCCGATCCCGACACCGGGCGTAGCCATGCTGACGCGATCGCTGCGTGCCGACATCGGCGTGATGATCTCCGCCTCGCACAATCCCTTCCGGGACAACGGCATCAAGCTGTTCGGGCCGGACGGCTACAAGCTTTCCGACGACATCGAGGAGAAGATCGAGAAACTGCTCGACCAGGACATGTCTTCGCAGCTTGCCAAGCCTGAGGATATCGGCCGCGCCAAGCGCGTTGACGGCGACATCTATCGCTATATCGAACAGGCGAAACGCACGCTGCCGCGTGACGTGACGCTACAGGGGCTGCGAATCGCTATCGACTGCGCCAACGGCGCCGCCTACAAGGTCGCTCCGTCCGCGCTCTGGGAGCTCGGCGCCGAAGTGGTGACGATCGGCACCGAGCCGAACGGCGTCAACATCAACCTCGAATGCGGCTCGACCCATCCGGCGGCGTTGCAGAAGAAGGTTCACGAGGTGAGGGCGGACATCGGCATCGCGTTGGATGGCGATGCCGACCGGGTAGTGATCGTCGATGAAACGGGCAGGGTGATCGACGGTGACCAACTGATGGCGGTGATCGCCGACAGTTGGGCGGCCGACGGCATGCTGCAGGGCGGCGGCATCGCCGCGACGGTCATGTCGAACCTCGGGCTCGAGCGCTATCTGCAGTCGCGAGGGCTCAAGCTCTACCGCACCAAGGTCGGCGACCGCTATGTCGTCGAGCAGATGCGCCAGGACGGGCTGAATGTCGGCGGGGAGCAGTCGGGCCACATCGTGCTTTCCGATTTCGGCACAACCGGCGACGGCTTGGTGGCGGCACTGCAGATCCTCGCCGTCGTCAAGCGGCAGGGCAAGACCGTGAGCGAGGTTTGCCAGCGCTTTGAGCCGGTGCCGCAAGTGCTGAAGAACGTGCGCGTTTCGGCCGGCAAGCCGCTGGAGCACGAGGCCGTGCGGCAAGCGATCGCCGATGCCGAGGCGGAACTCGCCAGGAGCGGCCGCCTCCTCATTCGTCCCTCCGGCACGGAACCGCTGATCCGCGTGATGGCGGAGGGCGACGACCGCGGCAAGGTCGAGCGTATCGTCGACGAGCTGATCAATGTGATCGGCAGCGTTCGCAGCGCCGCCTGATCCATAAATTGCTCAGTTTCTGCGGCGCCACCAGTCATCCAGACGGCAAGCGGCGCCGCAGCTTTGAACCAATTGCGGGGGTATCCCCCTTCGGCTGACCGCGTCGTCTTGCCAGTTCCCTTCACCGCGACGTTCGGGTCGGGTTGATTGGTCGCTAATTGAAATACCGACTCCCTACTCCTGTTTCGGGCGATACTGGCTAGGTTAATGTTCAGGGTGAATTTTTATAGTTAATCGGGATTTAACCTTTTCCATCCATCTTTCAGGCAAGCATCGGCAAACCCGCGTCTTATGCGCGTCCGGCCGAGCTGGAGTTTCGAATGTATCGGGGTGGGGCATGAAGAAGGTTCTAAGTGGCGTTGCTGTGGCTTTGCTCAGCGGTGCGCCGGTTTACGCCGCGGATATCTATCAGCCGCCCGCAGCACCGCCATACGTCGAGCAACCGGTCGCAGTCGTTCAGACCAGCGGCTGGTACCTGCGCGGCGACGTCGGCTATGCGTGGAACGATCTGCGCGGCGCGCATTTCTTCCAGGGCTCCAACGGCAATCTGGTTGACTTCGATAGAGCGCATCTCGACGACTCCTACGTCCTCGGTGGTGGCGTCGGGTACCAGATCAACAACTACCTGCGCACCGATGTCACGCTCGACTATCTCGGCGAGGCGGATTTCAGCGGCTCTACCAGCGGGAGCTGCGGTGTCGCGGCCAACTGTGTGTCGACCGACGTTGCCTCCATGTCCGCCTGGAGCTTGCTCGCCAACGCCTATGTGGATCTTGGAACCTACGGCTCCTTCACTCCCTATCTCGGCGCCGGTATCGGCGGCACGCGCGTGAAATGGGGCAGGTTGCGCAACACCAGCTGCGACGTGACCGATCCCACGAACTGTGATCCGACCGTCGAGCACGACGGCAAGGCTAAATGGCGCTTCACCTATGCGCTAATGGCCGGTACTGCGGTGGACCTGACCTGCAATCTCAAGGCCGACGTCGGCTACCGTTTCCGTCACATCAATGGCGGCGACATGTTCGGTTTCAATGCCGGGAGCGGTCCCGTTTTCGACAAGGATATCTATGTCCATGAAGCGCGGGCGGGCCTGCGTTATTCCTTCGGCAGCCCATGCGAAGCGGCCTATGTGCCGCCGGCCGAGCCGATCGTCTACAAATAGAGCTCTACTGCATGTTTTTCTTAAATCGGAACCGATTTAAGAATAAAAACATGCAGCAATTCAAAGTGCTACAGCGACCTTTGTGCGCTTGGAAAGACGCACGTCGCTGTAGGTAGCAAATATCGCTTATCGTGAGGCCGCCCACAGGGCGGCCTTTTCGATTTGTGGAGACGCGTCATCTTTGCAGATTCCTAATATACATGGTTAACCCGTGGTTAACCCGTGCCTGCAATAGTTAACGCCGGTAGTCAGCCTTGGGCGTGGAGTCGCCCGTTACGGTCAAAGGCGAAAGGGCATGGAATGGACTGGCGGCAGGGAATCTGGAGCGTTGTATTCTGCGCCGGTCTAATGGCAACGGGTACAGCAAGGGCCGCCGACGGGGATCTGCTCGATGCGCCGGAGATCACGATTTCGCCGCGAACAACCGCTGACAGTCGCCTCTATTTGCGTGGCGACATCGGCTATGCGCCGTGGCGCGACCAAGGTGATCCGTTCTACCGAACCTTCGATGGCGCTGATTATGAACATGTTCCCTTCGACAGCACCCGCTTCGACAAGCCGGTGTCCGCCACGGCCGGCATCGGCTATCGATTCACGGACATTTTCCGCGCCGACGTAACGGCCGAATATTTCGAAGGCCGTTTCGATGGGTCGTCGCTTACGGCCGATCCTTGCGCAGGGGAGGGGGCCGGAACCTCCTGCGCCTTTTCCCACAGCGGCAATTTCTCCGCGCTCGGGCTGATGGCGAATGGTTATGTGGACCTGGCGACGGTGGCTGGTTTTACCCCTTACCTCGGCGCCGGCATCGGCACCACCCGTATCGACTGGAAGACGGTCCATGAAAGCTCGGCCTGCGTCGCCGGCGGCGGAGGCTGCTCCGGAGCGGCGGGCGGGGCATCTTATCAAGGGCGGGATAGCTGGCGCTTTACCTATGCGCTGATGGCCGGCGTCTCCTATGATGTTACCGACCGGCTGAAGTTTGACCTCGGCTATCGCTACTCGCACATTTCGGGCGGTGACATCTTCGGCTTTGGAGCGGAGGCGCTTGTCGGCGCGACCGGTGCCAAAGGCCGCGACGATGGCCTCTCCCGGCACGAAATCCGCGCCGGCCTGCGCTTCGCCTTGTGGTGAGTCACCCGTCTCGCACCCATACTCGCCGACGTGGCGGGTTTGTGTCGGAACGCCAAAAATTTTATCAAACGCGACACAGGGCGCTTGACTTCCTCTCCGCTCCACAATATTGCCGGCGGCGGGACACCCCTCCCCAACGAGGGGCTTCTATCTGAGAGGATAGCAAATGACGAAGCCTGCTACGCCGGCCGTGCGCCCGGCAAATACTCATTTTTCTTCTGGCCCTTGCGCGAAGCGCCCCGGCTGGACGCTCGAAGCCCTTTCCGATGCCGCGCTCGGTCGTTCACACCGTGCCAAGATCGGCAAGGCGAAGCTGAAGCAAGCCATCGATCTTACCCGTGAAATTCTCGAAGTACCGACCGATTACCGCATCGGCATCGTGCCTGCTTCCGATACCGGTGCCGTCGAAATGGCGCTTTGGTCGCTGCTCGGCGCCCGCGGAGTCGACATGCTTGCCTGGGAAAGCTTTGGTGCAGGCTGGGTCACCGACGTGGTCAAGCAGCTGAAGCTCGCCGATGTCCGCCGCTTCGAGGCCGACTACGGCGAACTGCCGGATCTCTCCAAGCTCGATTTCGACCGTGACGTCGTCTTCACCTGGAATGGCACGACGTCGGGTGTACGCGTGCCGCACGCCGATTTCATCCCGGCGGACCGCAAGGGGCTGACCATCTGCGACGCGACCTCGGCCGCTTTTGCGCAGGAACTCGATTTCGCCAAGCTCGATGTTGTCACCTTCTCCTGGCAGAAGGTTCTGGGCGGTGAGGGCGGCCATGGGGTGCTGATCCTGAGCCCCCGCGCCGTCGAGCGGCTCGAGAGCTATCAGCCCGCCTGGCCGCTGCCGAAGATCTTCCGCATGACCAAGGGCGGCAAGCTGATCGAAAGCATCTTCACCGGCGAAACGATCAACACGCCCTCCATGCTCTGCGTCGAGGACTATATCGATGCGCTTCTCTGGGCGAAGTCGACCGGCGGTCTCAAGGCGTTGATTTCGCGTGCTGATGCTAATGCCGAGGTCATTCACCGCTTCGTCGCGGCCAATGACTGGATCGCCAACCTGGCAGTTGCGCCGGAAACGCGGTCCAACACCTCGGTCTGCTTGAAAATCGTCGACAAGGATATCACGGCACTCGACCTGGACGCGCAGGCTGCCTTTGCCAAAGGCGTGGTCGCGCTCCTCGAAAGGGAAGGCGTCGCCTACGACGTCGGCCACTATCGCGATGCTCCCTCGGGCCTGCGCATATGGGCCGGCGCGACCATCGAGACTGCGGACATTGAAGCGCTGATGCCGTGGCTCACCTGGGCCTTCGAGACCCAGAAGGCAACGCTTTCGCAGGCCGCCGCCTGATCCGATGCGTATGCTTCGCTCTCCATGGGGGCGAAGCCATCCGATTCGTCCAGACCTGATTTTTGAAGGAGGCCTTCATGGCACCTCGCGTTCTCGTATCCGATGAACTGTCGGAAACCGCCGTCCAGATTTTCCGCGACCGCGGCGTAGAAGTCGATTTCGAGCCGAAGCTCGGCAAGGACAAGGAGCGTCTTGCCGAAGTGATCGGCAAATACGAAGGGCTCGCCATCCGGTCCGCCACCAAGGTAACCGAGAAGCTGATCGCCGCCGCCACGAACTTGAAGGTGGTCGGCCGCGCCGGCATCGGCGTCGACAATGTTGATATCCCGGCGGCCTCGCGCCGCGGCATCATCGTCATGAACACGCCCTTTGGCAATTCGATCACCACCGCCGAACACGCGGTCGCGCTGATGTTCGCCGTTGCGCGCCAGCTTCCTGCCGCGGATACATCGACGCAGTCCGGCAAGTGGGAAAAGTCGAAATTCATGGGCGTCGAGATCACCGGCAAGGTGCTCGGCGTCATCGGCGCCGGCAATATCGGCTCGATCGTCTGCGCCCGCGCGATCGGGTTGAAGATGCACGTGCTTGCCTATGATCCCTTCCTGTCGAAGGAACGGGCGGAGGAAATGGGCGTGGTCAAGGTCGAACTTGACGAGTTGCTCGCCCAGTCCGACTTCATCACCCTGCACGTTCCGCTCACGGACAAGACGCGCAATATCCTGAGCGCGGAGGCGATCGCCAAGACGAAGCCCGGCGTCCGGATCATCAACTGCGCGCGCGGCGGCCTCGTCGACGAGAAGGCGCTCGCCGAGGCATTGAAGTCCGGCCACGCCGCCGGCGCGGGCTTCGATGTCTTCGAGGTGGAACCCGCCACCGAGAGCCCGCTCTTCGGCCTGCCGAATGTCGTCTGCACCCCGCATCTCGGCGCCTCCACAACCGAAGCACAGGAAAACGTCGCCCTGCAGGTCGCCGAACAGATGTCGGACTACCTCGTCAAGGGCGCCGTCACCAATGCCATCAACATGCCGTCGATCACGGCTGAGGAAGCGCCGATCCTCAAGCCCTTCATCCGGTTGGCCGATGTGCTCGGCGCCTTTGTGGGACAGGTGACGGAGAGCGCCATCAAGCAGATCGAGATCCTCTATGATGGTTCGACCGCGGCAATGAATACGAAAGCCCTGACGAGCGCGGTGCTCGCCGGCCTCATTCGCCCGCAGGTGGCCGACGTCAACATGGTCTCGGCACCGGTGATGATCAAGGAGAAGGGCATCATCCTTTCCGAGGTGAAGCGTGACAAGACCGGCGTCTTCGACGGCTATATCAAGCTGACGGTTACGACGGCGAACCAGACGCGTTCGGTCGCCGGCACGGTCTTCTCAGATGGTAAGCCGCGCTTCATCCAGATCAAGGGCATCAATCTGGACGCCGACGTGGGCAACCACATGGTCTACCTGACCAATACCGACGTGCCCGGCATGATCGGCTTCATCGGCACGACCTTGGGCGATGCCGGCGTCAACATCGCCAACTTCCAGCTTGGCCGCGAAAAGCAGGGCGGCGACGCGATCGCGCTCCTCTATGTCGATGGTCCTGTTTCCGAGACCGTGCTCGACAGGCTGCGTGCCAATCCGGCGGTCCGGCAGGCGAAGCCGCTGGTATTCAATATAGACTGAGCGGCGCTCTTCGACCAAACTACAATTTCCCCTCCCCAATCCTCCCCGTTGTGGGGAGGGTTGGGGAGGGTCTATTTTGAGTCCACCTGCCCTGACCGCTTTATTCCATCATTTCGGGGCCGCCCGCGCTCGGCGATGGCGATGCCGCCAAGGACGAGCAGCATCGCCACCAGATGGAACAGGTGGAAAGTCTCCCCGACGAGAAATACGGAAAGCAGCGTGCCGAAGACCGGGATGGCGTTGATGAACAGCCCGGCCCGATTGGGGCCGATCATCTCGACGCCCCGGACATAAAGGACCTGCGACATCAGGGAGGGGAAGATCGCGGCATAGAGGACGATGGTCCAGCCGGTCGCGTCCGGCATGATCGCGTTGCCGCTTTCGAACTCCCAGACGAGCAGCGGAACGGAACTGATGAGCGCTCCGAGGGCCGGAATGGCGATGAAGCTCTGCCAGTGGATTGCCGGCCTCCAGCGCAGCGCGACCGTGTAAGCAGCGTAGACGATGCAGGCGAGGATCATCAGCGCATCGCCGAAATTGAACTGCAGCCTGAGGAGGCTCTTAAAATCGCCGTGCGCTGCGGTGGTGAGCACTCCAATCAAAGTCACGGTGAAGCCGACGACCTGGGCGTTTGACGCCCGCATGCGGAACAGTGCGAAGTTGAAGAGGAAGATCAGCATCGGGATGCCGGCCTGCAGGATCACGGCATTGATTGCGCTCGTGTACTTCACGGCCGAGTAGAGGAAGGCGTTGAAAAGGGTGAAACCAACCGCGCCATAGGCGAGCAGTTGCAGCCAGTGCTGGCGGATCTTCTCCCAGTCGCGGCGGATCTGCGGCGTCATGAGCGCCAGGATCACGGCAAGCGCGACCAGCCAGCGCAGCGTCGTCAGCATCATCGGGCTCACATGACCAACGGCCA
>JAPSJG010000070.1 GCA_031178305.1 Sinorhizobium sp. | reverse complement strand
TTGCCGAAAACATGATGTCCGGCACGGTCGTCATTGAAGGCGATGCCTCCCAATATGCCGGCGCCACGGGCCGCGGTGGGCTGCTCGTCATCAAGGGCAACGCCGCCTCGCGCTGCGGCATCTCGATGAAGGGTATCGATATCGTTGTCCATGGCAGCATCGGCCATATGTCGGCCTTCATGGGCCAGTCCGGCCACCTCGTAGTGCTCGGCGATGCGGGTGATGCGCTGGGCGACAGCCTCTATGAGGCCAAGCTTTTCGTGCGCGGCATGGTCAAGAGCCTCGGCGCCGATTGCATCGAGAAGGAGATGCGTCCGGAACATCTGCAGAAGCTCGCCGAGCTGTTGGAGAGAGCCGGCGTCGAGAATGTCCGACCGGAGGAGTTCAAGCGCTACGGCTCGGCTCGCAAGCTCTACAACTTCAACATCGACAACGCCGACGCGTACTAAAGGCGAGGGACCGTCATGACCTATCACAACCCCTATACCCCGCCGCGCAAGTCTGCGTCGTTCGACGACTATACGCTTGCGGAAATCCGCCGCGCGGCTGCGACCGGCATCTATGACATTCGCGGTGCCGGCACCAAGCGCAAGGTTCCGCATTTCGACGATCTTCTTTTCCTCGGCGCGTCGATCTCGCGCTATCCGCTCGAAGGCTACCGCGAGAAGTGCGACACCTCGGTCGTGCTCGGAACGCGCTTCGCCAAGAAGCCGATCCATCTGAAAATCCCGATCACGATCGCCGGCATGAGCTTCGGGGCGCTCTCCGGCCATGCCAAGGAAGCGCTCGGCCGCGGCGCGACGATCTCCGGTACCTCGACGACAACGGGCGACGGCGGCATGACCGACGAGGAGCGCGGCCATTCTCAGACCCTTGTCTATCAGTACCTGCCGTCCCGCTACGGCATGAACCCGAAGGATCTGCGCCGTGCCGACGCGATCGAGGTCGTCGTGGGGCAGGGCGCCAAGCCCGGTGGCGGCGGCATGCTGCTCGGCCAGAAGATTTCCGATCGCGTTGCCAACATGCGCAACCTGCCGACGGGCATCGACCAGCGCTCGGCCTGCCGCCATCCCGACTGGACGGGTCCTGATGATCTCGAGATCAAGATCATGGAACTGCGCGAGATCACCGACTGGGAAAAGCCGATCTATGTGAAGGTCGGCGGCGCTCGACCTTATTATGACACGGCGCTCGCGGTGAAGGCTGGAGCCGATGTCGTCGTGCTCGACGGCATGCAGGGCGGTACCGCCGCCACCCAGGACGTCTTCATCGAGAATGTCGGCATGCCCACGCTTGCCTGCATCCGCCCTGCGGTCCAGGCGCTCCAGGATCTCGGTATGCATCGCAAGGTGCAGCTTATCATCTCGGGCGGCGTTCGCTCTGGCGCGGACGTGGCCAAGGCCCTCGCGCTTGGCGCCGATGCCGTGGCGATCGGTACGGCCGCGCTTGTCGCCATCGGCGACAACGATCCGAAATGGGAGGACGAGTACCGGAAGCTCGGCACGACCGCCGGCGCCTATGATGACTGGCACGAGGGCAAGGACCCGGCCGGCATCACGACGCAGGACCCCGAGCTGATGCAGCGCCTTGACCCGGTCGCGGCCGGACGCCGCCTCGCCAACTATCTGAAGGTGATGACCCTGGAAGCCCAGACTATCGCGCGCGCCTGCGGCAAGAACCATCTTCACAATCTGGAGCCGGAAGATCTCTGCGCGCTGACGATGGAAGCTGCGGCGATGGCGCAGGTGCCGCTCGCGGGAACGAGCTGGTACCCCGGCAAGGCTGGTTTCTGATTATGACAGGCCGCACTTGAGAGGGTGCGGCCTGCTTTGAAATTGAGTGTCTTGAATCCAAAAAGGGGAACAACGTGACACTGGATCTCTCTACATTCGCTCGCGACAAGGGCGTCAAGTATTTCATGATCAGCTACACCGATCTCTTTGGCAGCCAGCGCGCCAAGCTGGTCCCGGCGGAAGCGATCGCCGACATGCAGAAGGGGGGCGCGGGCTTTGCAGGTTTTGCCACCTGGCTCGATCTCACGCCTGCTCATCCGGATCTTTTCGCAATGCCAGATGCTTCCTCGGTCATCCAGCTTCCCTGGAAGAAGGACGTTGCCTGGGTTGCCGCTGACTGCTTCATGGAGGACATGCCGGTCGAACAGGCGCCACGCGTGGTGCTCAAGAAGCTGATCACCGAAGCCGCCAAGGAAGGGCTTCGCGTCAAGACCGGCGTCGAGCCCGAATTCTTCCTGATCTCGCCGGACGGTTCGAAGATTTCCGACACGTTCGACACGGCAGAAAAGCCCTGCTACGACCAGCAGGCGGTGATGCGTCGCTACGACGTGATCGCCGAAATCTGCGATTACATGCTCGAGCTCGGCTGGAAGCCCTACCAGAACGATCACGAGGACGCGAACGGCCAGTTCGAGATGAACTGGGAATATGACGACGCACTGAAGACGGCCGACAAGCATTCCTTCTTCAAGTTCATGGTGAAATCCGTCGCCGAGAAGCACGGGCTGCGCGCGACCTTCATGCCGAAGCCGTTCAAGGGGCTGACGGGTAATGGCTGCCATTGCCATATCTCCGTCTGGGACCTCGAAGGCGAGGTGAACGCCTTCGTCGACAAGAAGGCCGAATTCGGCCTCTCGGAGCAGGGACGCCACTTCCTCGGCGGCATCATGAAGCATGCAAGTGCGCTCGCTGCCGTCACCAATCCAACGGTCAATTCCTACAAGCGCATCAACGCGCCGCGCACCATCTCCGGCGCGACCTGGGCGCCAAATTCGGTGACCTGGACCGGCAACAACCGCACCCACATGGTGCGCGTTCCGGGCCCTGGCCGCTTCGAACTGCGTCTGCCTGACGGTGCGGTCAATCCCTACCTGCTGCAGGCGGTCATCATCGCGGCAGGACTCTCGGGCATTCGTTCCGAGGCCGATCCCGGCCGCCATTACGACATCGACATGTACAAGGACGGCCACAAGATCACCGATGCACCAAAGCTTCCGCTCAACTTGCTCGATGCACTGCGCGAATACGGCAGAGACGAGGAATTGCAAGAGGCTTTGGGAAGAGAATTCTCAGACGCCTACCTGAAGCTCAAGCAAGGCGAGTGGAATACCTATTGCTCGCAGTTCACCGCGTGGGAGCGTCAGACCACACTCGACGTCTAAAGATTCCCCAGCCGCTCGGCGGCTCTTCCCCGTGCTTTGGCACGGGGATTTTTTTAAAGTCGTTATAGAAAGAGCGCCATATGACGACCTGCGTCCTGACCGTAGCCTGCAACTCCACCCGTGGCATCGTCGCTGCCATTGCGGGATTTCTCGCGGAAATGGGCTGCAATATTACCGACAGTTCCCAGTTTGACGATCTCGGCACCGGCAGGTTCTTCATGCGTGTCGGATTCATCTCGGAAAAGGGGGCGACGCGGGCGGATCTGGCTTCTGGGCTGAAGCCGATCGCCGAGAAATTCGAAATGGAGACCACCCTCCACGACCAGTCGGAGCGCATGAGGGTGCTGCTGATGGTCTCCCGTTTTGGCCACTGCCTGAATGACCTTCTCTACCGCTGGCGGATTGGAGCACTGCCCATCGATATTGTCGGGGTCGTTTCCAATCACTTCGATTATCAGAAGGTGGTCGTCAATCATGATATCCCGTTCCACCACATTCCGGTGACGAAGGAAAACAAGCCTCAGGCGGAAGCTAGAATCATGGAACTGGTGGAAAGCACCGGGACGGAACTGATCGTGCTTGCGCGTTACATGCAGGTTCTATCGGACAGGATGTGTGAGAAGATGTCCGGCAAGATCATCAATATTCACCACTCCTTCCTGCCGAGCTTCAAGGGTGCCAACCCCTACAAGCAGGCCTATCAGCGGGGGGTGAAGCTCATTGGTGCGACAGCGCACTACGTGACCGCTGACCTCGACGAAGGGCCCATCATCGAGCAGGATACCGTCCGGATCACCCATGCTCAGAGCGCTGAAGACTATGTATCGCTCGGTCGGGATGTCGAAGCGCAGGTGCTTGCCCGTGCCATTCACGCGCATATCCACCGCCGGGTCTTTTTGAACGGTGCGCGCACGATTGTATTTCCTCCGAGCCCCGGCTCTTACGCATCGGAAAGAATGGGATAATCATCATTGAGGTCCGGCGAGGTCCGCGCAAAGGCCGCGTGACCTCGCTTGGTTCAGATGCCGATCGATGTGCTGATGGGAACCTGCACGCGTTTCCTGTTTTGCGACAGGCTGCGTGCAGTCCCCGTTCTTTGCAGGTCAACTCAACCGCCGGACCCAACTCTACCGCTCAAGCTCAGCTCTTCCGCGCCATCACTGTGCGGACGCGCGCCCGGCGATAAGCGTCGGGGATCGAAAGCGCCCAGACGAATAAACCGCCGGCATGCCGCCCAAGGAAGGAGCGATCGGGCGGCGTCGTCTTGTAGGTAAGGACCGAGAAGAACACCGCGAAAAAGGCGAAGGCGAGGCCGCGTGTGGCATCGCGCACCGCCACATGGCCGGCACCGGGCAACATCGTGGCGAGTGCGAGCACCAGATAGGGATTGATCGGTCTGGTCAAGGCGTCCTCTCCTCAGGCAGCGGCGGGGGCGGGAGAGACGGGTCTGTCGTCGGCCAGGCAACCGCTCAAGGCCTCTGCCTCCGCGATCGTCCGACGTATGATCTCGGGCGCAATCGCGGTGACGGCAAAGCGCGCCTGCCGCAACAGCAGATGCGCGCCGCGTTCGCCCTGCGCCGCCTGCCGTACGAGCCGCACGCCGCGCGGTGTAATCGCGGCCTCCTTGAGCGTCGGATCCGAAAACAGCTTGCCGAACATGGCTCCGGCGCGCTCGACCTGCTTCAGCGATGCGCTGCCGTCACCGCGCATCAACAGCGCGGCATCGGTAGCCGGAGGCGTGAACCAATGCGGCATGTCGTGGACCAGCGAATAGAACTCGGAGCCAGTCGGCCGGGCCAGCACCCCGATTTTGGGGCGGTTGCGTATGGCTGCCTCGAGCATGGTGAGCTTCAACCAAAGTTGCGGTAGCCGCCGGCAAACCATTGTGTCGGCGACAAGTTCGATCCGTATCTTTCTGCCGTCTTCGAGCACGCCGGAGAGAACCGGGAACTGATCCGCACCGTAGGTAATGCGTGCGAGCGGAAGCAGCCGCGCCGCTCCGTCGAGAAGACTGCGGCGCTCGGCCATGGCCGCTCTGTGGTCACGGATGGCGCGAGCGCCGATCCACAATCCGGAAGCCACGACGAAGAACGAAAATATAAGTGTGGTGATCACTGCGAGCACCTTGGCTTTGCCGCCACTTCGGCGCGTCAAGCGCGACGGACGGATAAAATGATAGAGCGCTGGGATCCGAGACCCACAGCGCGCCCGTAAGAGTCGGCGACACAAAGGCGTCGCCGACCTTGTCGCTCAATAGCCCTCCGGCTTCGGCCACGGCATCGTGAACTGATCGCCGCGGCGCACGAACTTGTAGCGCCGGAAGTGGAACCAGAGGGACGCCACGATGTAGAAGCACATCATAGCGCTCAGCTGCGTGCCGTAGCCGAGGAACACGGCGAGGTAGGCGGTCGAGCACAAGACAAGCAGCACGATCGTTGGCAGGGGATGGAACGGATGCACGTAGCCGCGCTTGATCTTGCCGAGCGGCCACTTGTTCCGGAACATGACCATGTTAAAGGTCATGAAGGTGTAGCCGAGCAGGCCCGACAGGATCGAGAAGGTCACGACCTGGTCGAGCGGGGCACCGAGCGCAAAGATGAGCGCGATGGGAACCAGGAACACGATTGCGCGATAGGGTGTCCTGTAGACCGGATGGACCGCGCCGAACCAGCTTGGCAGATAACGGTCGCGGCTCATCGAGAACCAGGCTCTCGAGGCGTCGTTGATGCACCCGTTGGCTGAAGCAAGCGTGGCGAATGCGGTGCCGACGAAGAGCAGGACCATCAATCCGGTGTTGCCGGTGACACGGGCGGCGTCGAACAGCGGCGTGCCGGCTTGGCCAAGATATTCCCACGGCATCAGACCCGAGCAGATGTACCAGGTCATAGTGGCCGCGATCAGCAGCGTCATGATGCCGGCCATGGTGCCATAGGGTAGCGAACGAGCAGGCGAGCGCACTTCCTCCGCTGCCTGGCAAGTGCCCTCGATCCCCAGATAATACCAGAGGCCGAAATGCAGCGATGCAATGATACCGACCCAGCCATAGGGCAGGGGATCGGATGTGATGGCCGAGAAGTCGAGCGGCACAGCCGAGGCGCCGAACTGCACCGATACGAACAGGGCTATGATCGCGATGAAGGCAATGGCGGTGATGACCAGGTTGAAGGTCAGCGTCGCGAGCACGCCGCGATAGTTGAGCCACGCCAGGAACATGATGGAGAGGACGATGAAGGGTTGTTGGTTCAGCCCTGCCTGGCCCTGCATGCCCGCAACAGTGTCGAGCAGAAAGCCGACTGTGATTGCGTTGGCAGCCTCGAGCATGGTGTAGGCCATGACGAGGAAGAGGCCGACGTTGAAGGCCATCAGCGGGCCGACGATGTGCTTGGCCTGGGCGTACTGGCCGCCGGCCGCTGCAACCGTCGAAGTCACCTCCGAGTCGATCATGGCGACGCAGGTGTAGAGCAGGCCGGCCACCCAGCAGGCCATCAGGCCGGCGATCATTCCGCCTTTGCCGACGGAGAAATTCCACCCCATATATTCGCCGACGAGAACGATACCGACGCCGAGTGCCCAGACATGTGAAGGCCCGAGCACTCTCGCCAGGCGGATCCGGTCGGTCCCAGCGGCGGTTGACGTGAAATCTTCCATTGCTGTTCCCCTCAGAGCTCGTGCCGTTCTGCAGTCGCTTCGATCTCGCCTTCGCGAGAAGAGATCAGCAGTTCACTGTCATAGGTCATGTCGATGCGGATGAGATCGGCGACCATCAGCACGCCGAACAGCGCCGACAGCACCCAGGCCGCGTATTCGAGTAGATTCCACATTGGTAGCTAGCCTCCCTAGCGCCGCTTCGTGCCGAAGCGTTCTTCGATGACCTCGCGGTATTCCCTGTCGGAAAGCCGAACCACCATCACGAAATAGCCGATGACGAGCACAGCCATGACGATGAGTGCAGACCAGCTGAAGCTGTAGTCGAAGCGGGCGGTGATCATGTCGTTTGCGGCGGCCGCATCGGTGACGCCCAGTGCCGCCCACTGCTGCTGTTCAGTTGCGTTCTGGCCAAGCGCTTCCCAGGTCGGATTGGCGATCGGGTTTGGCACCTTGGCCGCTCCGGCAAGGCCTAGATAGAGCGGTATGTAGAGCGCGCCGATCGTGAGCACGAGCAAAGTGATCACGTCGAAGATCTGGCCTGCAAAGCTTTGTTTGGGGGGTTCGTACGCCATGATGCCACTCCTAGAGTCTGTGGCGGCGCATCTCGTCGAGATGCTTGAGGTCGAGGCTATAGATGAAGTGCTTGTCTTCCTCGTAGTGGCGCAGCATGGCGACGATCGCGGCCGTGTTGAAAGCCAGGACCAAGACGCAGGCCACGGTCAGGATGATGCCGATAGGGGCCAACAGTATGTAAGGCCAGACGCTGAACAGTGCGAACAACATCGTGGACCAGAGCACCACGACGAACGTCGTCAGGCAGGCACGGTCGCGCCTATGCATGGCATGGATACGCTGACTGAGAGTCGCGTCTTCACGCAGCTTGCTAAGCGTCGCTTCCATTCGCTTTCCTCCTCCAATGGGTTCCTCCCCGGCCGGCTCTTGTTCTTATGGTTTCCACGCCGAATTTTCTGCTTGGCAAAATTAGTTGCCTCTTAGGAAATGTCAGGCAAACTGAAATTCCTGTCAAGTTAAGCTGCGACCGCTCGCCGCATCACCACCGGATTAAGGTGGAAAATGGCATTGAATCGATTGATCTTTGTCAGCCTCAAAAAATTTCTAAGGCGATCGTTAATGGCCACGGCAGCCTGCCCGTGCTCCTCGCTTCGGTCAGTTCGGCTACCTATCCGACCATAGCTCACCAAGAACAGCGGCAGGTAGCGGCGCGTCTTATACTCTCACGTGACCATACCGGCAGACCGTTGTGGAAGGACGCAAAAATATTTACCATCAGTGAAAAATCGAAGCGAGATGGGTATGGCTAGGGAAAAGGCGGAAAAGCAGGCGCATTCGAAGAAAAATGGCAAGGCGGCGGCTGTGGCCGGCTCCCGCAAAACGGCGGCAGGGCTGGCGCGTGTCACGCCGCTGACCCAGGACCCGCATGCCATCCGCGACACACGTGAAAATGTGTTGGAAGTCGCAATTGGCCACGAAGTGCGCGCCCTCCGCAAAAAGCTTGGCATCACGGTAGCCGACGTTGCCGCCGCAACGGACATTTCGGTTGGCATGCTGTCGAAGATCGAGAATGGCAACACGTCCCCCTCATTGACAACTCTGCAGACGTTGTCGCGGGCGCTCGGCGTGCCGATCACTTCCTTTTTCCGAGGCTTCGAAGAAGAGCACAGCGCCGTATTCGTCAAGGCAGGGGAGGGTGTTGACGTCGAGCGTCGCGGCACACGCGCCGGTCACCAGTACAACCTCCTCGGGCACATCGGCTCGAACACTGCCGGAGTCGTTGTGGAGCCATATCTCATCACTCTGTCAGAAGACTCGGACGTTTTTCCGACGTTTCAGCATGAGGGCCTGGAGTTCCTTTATATGCTCGAAGGCGAGGTCATGTACCGGCATGGCGACAAACTCTACCGCATGACACCGGGCGACAGCCTTTTCTTCGACGCTGACGCGCCGCACGGTCCGGAAGAACTAAGACGTCTTCCGATCAGATTTCTGTCCATCATCTCCTATCCGCGCGGCCGCGGCGACGATTGATGGCACCACGACAGAGGGGATTCTAGGCTGGGACCGCAAAAGCGCGCGGCGACGGCATGAACTCACCTGCGCTGCTGGGTCGCAGTTCGCCGGCAGAAGCCTACTCGTAAGAATACATAATTCATGTTATGAAATTGTGTCGCCCGTGGCTGAAGCCGAAGGGAGGAGGCGCCTTGAGGCGCGCAAGATGAACAAGGGACCGTAAGAAATCGGGAAAGAGGTGGGCTGCAATGGGGTGGTGTCCCGCCGTTCGCTCAAGCCACATGAGTGATAGCGTTTCGCCATTGCGGACGTTTCGAGCACTTCAACAATGAGCTGCATTGTGGCGCGCGCGGGACTTGCCATCTGAAGGCGGATCAATCGCCTGAGCTGACTTGATCGCTTGCCGTGGGCTCTCCATTGACGAACGTACCCGCGCTCGCGGCCGGCGGTTTCGGCGCCCATCCGGTCTCCGGGGTGACGGCTGTCGTATCGTTGCGCTCCTGCCAGCCGCTTACGCCTGCGGGGAGCCAGTGGACGGAGCTGTAGCCTGCCTGCACGAGGCGTTTGCCGATGTTCCAACTGCCCCAGCATTTCGGACGACAGAACGTGACCACCGGCGCGGATTTGTCCCCGTTCGTCAGTTCCGCGATGCGCCGGAGCAGCGCGTCGACCTTTTCGTCCGGCAGGTCTGCGCTACCCGCCCCCGGGAACCAGACTGCCCCGGGAATGGACCGGTGCGTAGGCTTCCAGATCGTCGATGAGGGAAGGCCGTCCGGCTTCCGGTCTGCCGCACCCACGTCGATCAGCAGCGGCTTTTGCGGCATCAACACCTCCAGGCCCTGAATGTCGATCACACGTGCACCTTTGAGTGTTGCCGGCGTGTCACTCACCATGGGGCCGGCCCAGAGCCCCGGCGGCTCCGGGATAAAAGCCGGGCCATCCGCGGCCGCAACGGGAGAGATCATCAGCATCGCCAAGATCGCGGCCGGCAATGCCCGGCTTCCGACGCGGATCACTCGTTCATCCTCGCGGGCACTGCAAATGATTGCTCCCAGCTGGCGCCTTTTGTATCCCTCGCGTGAACCGTGAAATCGCCCTGTTCGGACTGAGCGTAGGTAAACCCGATCACGGGGTCCGACGAGAGCGAGATGTCGCCCGTAAGTTCGAAAACGGTCTTCTCGCCGTAGCTGACCCTGATCCGGTCGAGATACCGGGCCGACGTGTGAAGCCGGGTTACCTGGTTCATCTGCATGCCGCTGAAGTTTGGATGGCGGATCATCAGCGTTGCCTCCTTCGGATGGTCGCGGTCGCCGAACTTCATCTTCATGCGACCGACGTCCTTCAGGGCTTCCGCGTCACTCACTCCGATGGGAGCCGTACAACCGCCCGACGCCTTCACGAATATCCTCGTCTGATAGAGCTTGCCATCGCTGGTCTCGGCAACCGCATGCACGTTCGTATAGTCGTTAACCCTAACTCTGAGCTTGATCTCGCTGGGATCCCCCGCCGGACCGAAGCTGATCTTCGCTGCGTATGGTGACGGATTGTCGTCAATCACCAGATGGACGGCGCGCACCTCATCCTTCCTCAAAACCTTTACAGTGATCGGAACGAGCGCCGGATCCTGAGCACGGGTCGGCGCCTCGATCGTGATCAGGTCGCCTCCCGCCTCGATCGGGCGATCGCCGAAAATATGCGCGCTAATCTCCTGCCAGCGAGCCTGCCGTTCCGGCTCGCTGCCGTCGATCGCCGAAACGCCGGCCGACACCGCGGCGGGGTATGCTGCGGCAATCAAAGCAGCCGTTATGAGGTCTCGCAGAAGTTTCATCTCGCAATCCTCCAATCGCCGGCAATCGCCGGATCTCGCCCTCTATTCCCACTCAAGTTCCTTGTAGGCCCGGGTCACGTTGCGGCCATTGTAATCGTCAAACAGCGCCCATCGGCTGCGCTCCGATTGCGCCACCGTCTCGACGGCCTCTTCGATCGTCATGCCGTCCCTGATCGCCCTGCGGGTATCGTCCCGAAGCGCCTCCAGATAGCGCTTCAGGTCGGCAAATGCGGCGACGGGTTCCACCAGCGCCGGACCATGCCCCGGCACCGCCCTTGTTGCGCCAAGGGAGCGCAGCCTCTGCGTCTCGTCGAGCCAGCCGAGCAGGCTGCCATCCAGCGAAGGCACGCGTCCCACAAAAAGCAGGTCGCCGGCGAACAGAAGGCCGGTAGTCGAATCGATCAGGGAGAGGTCGCAATCGGTATGTGCGATTCCGTGGGCAGTGAGTCGGATGACTCGGTGGCCGAGTTCTATCTCGGAGCCATCGCCGTCGACCTCCTGGGTTGGCAGTACGACATGCCCCACTTCTTGCGGGCCGAGAATTTCGACGAGCCGCTGACGATAGAATTCGCCCCTCGCCTGCAGGGCGGCCCGCAACTTGTGATGGCCGATGATGGCGGGCATGTCCTCTTTGAACGCGGCCGCGCCGAAACAATGGTCGGGGTGGACGTGCGTCACCACGACATGCTTGATCGGCCTTTCGGTTCGTTTCTTGATCTCCGACCGCAGCCACCGTCCGTCGGAAAGACTGCCGCCGGGATCGGTCACAAGAACTGCGTCCCGTCCGATGATGAAGCCGATATTGGCAATGCCATTGTGGTTGCCTGGGGTTACTTCCACGTCAGGCCCGCGCCGGACGAAAACACCGTCCGCAATCTCCTCCAGGCCCGCTGCTTCGGCGGCAAACCCAATTTGCGGCATGCAGCAGAGGCAGAAGCCTGCAAGCAGCAGGTCGCGCCGCAATATCGAGGGTGGCCGGAGCCCGTTTAACGGCGATAGCAATGGCT
>JAPSJG010000069.1 GCA_031178305.1 Sinorhizobium sp. | reverse complement strand
TGCCGGAGGCGGTGGCGCGGGCGTCTTCCGCGCCCTCGAGCATGCACATGCGCTTCTCGAACATGTCGTTGGTCGGGCTGCCGTAGCGGGCATAGATGAACCCGTCCGTCTCGCCCTTGAATCGGGCTTCAGCCGCTTCGGAGCTGTCGTAAACGAAGCCTTGCGTGAGGAAAATCGCCTCAGAGGTCTCGCCGTACTGTGAGCGGAGCGTTCCGCCGTGGACGAGTTGGGTTGCCGGGCGCCAGTTCTTGCTCATACGACGATCACTTTCAAAACAAAAAAACCGGTCGCGAAAACGACCGGTTTGACACCCGGCCCTTTTAGCTACTTGTTTAACGTGGCTGCAAGCCGACCGGCCAAATCACCACGGGATAAAGCTCCAATACTGCCTGGTCGTGCTTGCGTCAATTGCTGGAGTCTGGTTTTGTCGGGCAGCTTTTAAAGAGGATCGGAATGGGTCGCAAGACAGGGATTTTGGCCGACCGCGCGATTGCCGCGCTGTATGCCTCGGGGCGTTTGAAGAGCGAAAGGGCGCTCGACAGTGACCAGATCCAGCCGGCGAGCCTTGATCTTCGTCTCGGATCCAAGGCGTTTCGCGTCCGCGCAAGCTTCATGCCGGGTCCGGCCCATCTCGTTGCCGACAAGCTCGACCGTCTGAAGTTGCATGTTGTCGATCTGAGCGAAGGCGCGGTGCTGGAAACCGGCTGCGTCTACATCGTGCCGCTGATGGAGAGCCTGGCTCTACCGGAGAACATGTCGGCTTCGGCCAATCCGAAGAGCTCGACCGGACGACTCGACATTTTCACCCGCGTCATCACCGACCGGGCGCAGGAGTTCGACAAGATTCCGGCCGGTTACAGCGGCCCTCTCTACCTCGAAATCAGCCCGCGCACATTCCCGATCGTCGTGCGCCGGGGCTCGCGCCTCTCGCAGATTCGCTTCCGCGTCGGCCATTCCATGCTTTCCGAACAAGAGCTTCTGGCGCTGCACGAAAGCGATGTGCTCGTCGCCAGCGATCGTCCGAATGTCACCGGCGGCGGCATTGCTCTTTCCATCGATCTCAAGGGCACCGGGCAGGACGGTCTGATCGGGTATCGCGGCAAGCACCACACGTCGGTGGTCGATGTCGACAAGAAGGCGGAGCACGCGATTTTCGACTTCTGGGAGCCGCTCTATAGCCGGGGCCGCGACGACCTGGTCCTCGATCCGGATGAATTCTACATCCTCGTCTCGCGCGAGGCGGTGCACGTGCCGCCGCTCTACGCCGCCGAGATGACGCCGTTCGACCCGCTCGTCGGCGAATTCCGCGTCCACTATGCCGGCTTCTTCGATCCGGGCTTCGGCCATGCGTCTGCGGGCGGCAGCGGCAGCCGCGCCGTGCTCGAGGTCCGCAGCCATGAGGTTCCGTTCATCCTCGAGCACGGGCAGATCGTCGGGCGCCTCGTCTACGAGCACATGCTGGAGCGGCCGGACGGGCTCTACGGCCTCGATCTCGGCTCAAACTACCAGGCGCAGGGGCTCAAGCTCTCGAAGCATTTTCGCGCTGATTGAGCATTATGCTTGACAGATCGCGCCCATTGAGGAAATTTCCGCTTCTGTTGCGGGTGTAGTTCAGTGGTAGAACGCCAGCTTCCCAAGCTTGATGTCGTCGGTTCGATCCCGATCACCCGCTCCATCTTTTCCGCTGATCGTCTATCGAATGCATTGGGTCGAGTCCGCGCTTCCATCAGGGGTGTCGTCGGCTTGCTTGCCGTCTGCGCTTCGCTCGCCGCGGGAGAGGCGCGTGGGGAGCCCAAGGAACTGCCTCTGCTCTTCGATTCTCGCGAACGCATTGCCAAGCCCGACCTGAGCTCGCTTGCGCGCTTGCGCTTTCTCACCACGGTCGATTTCCCGCCTTTAAACTTCATCGACCAGTCGGGAAAGCTATCGGGCTTCCATGTCGATCTCGCCCGCGAAATATGCCGCGAACTGGCGATCGAGCCGAAGTGCCAGATCCAGGCCGTGACTTTCGAAGAGTTGGCACCGGCGCTGGAAGATGGGCAGGGGGATGCAATTGCCGCCGGCATTGCCGTGACATCGGAACTGAGGCAGCGTTTCGGCTTTTCCAGGCCGTTCATGCAACTGCCCGCCCGATTCGCACTCAATCTGAAAGCCGCCAGCGGCGTCGTCGAGCCGGTCGACCTCGCCGGCAAGCCTGTCGGCGTCGTCGCGGGCACGACGCATGAAGCCATGTTCAAAGCTTTCTTCCCTGAGCTTACGGCCAAGACCTTCCCCGACCGGGACACCATGCTTGCCGCTCTGCGGCAGGGACTGGTACCGGCCGTTTTCTCCGATGGCATGCAACTCTCCTTCTGGATCTCCGGCGGTATTGCCGCTGGCTGTTGCACGTTGATGGAAGGCGCCTATTTCTCGCAGCGCTTCCTGGGCGAGGGTCTGACGATCATGAACCGGAAGACCGAACCTGCCCTTACCCAGGCGATCGACCATGCCCTTCTGGCGCTTTCACGCAGCGGCAGGCTCGAGGAGATCTACCTGCGCTATTTCCCGAACGGGATTTATTGATCAGTAGGAAGTGTGCGGCATCTGCCCTTACCCCGCTGCCTTCTCCCTGTAGCGAAGGGGACTCGTGGCGCCGCCTTCGTCCCCTCTCCCCGTCAGAACGAGAGGGCTACTGCATGTCTCCTTAAATCGACCTCGATTTAAGGACAAAGACATGCAGCCATTCAAAGGGCATTTGCGCGTAAGACGCGCGGGGCTGTAGGGTGAGGAGGGGCTACTCTGGCTAATCGCACCCTAGCCGCGCCGGAACGGCAGCAACAGAGACCAGGCGAGCTTCACCGGCTCGACGCGGCCAAAGGCCTTGAGGCCCGTTTCGATCGCGTCGTCGCCGCTTTCCGGATGGGCGACATAGGTAGCGAACAGCCGGTCCCAGACGGAAAGATTGAAGCCGTAGTTGGAATCGGTCTCTCGCCGTTCGACGGAGTGGTGGATGCGGTGCATGTCGGGAGTGACGATCACCTGCCGCAGGAGCCGATCTGACTTTGGCGGCAAACGCAGATTGGCATGGTTGAACATCGCGCCGGCATTAAGCACGATCTCAAAGATCAGCACGGCGAGCGCCGGAGCGCCAAGCAGGATGATGACAACGCTCTTCCACACCATCGAGAGCAGGATTTCCAACGGATGGAAGCGAAGTGCGGTCGTGAGGTCCACGCCCGGATCGCTGTGATGGACCCGGTGGGCGCGCCAAAGCAAAGGCACCTTGTGAAATATGACGTGCTCGAGCCATATGGCGAAATCGAGCACGACCAAGGCGACCAGGCCGGCAAGGAAGGGCGATACGCCAAGGTGCGGGAGGATGCCGAGACCGCGTGCCTCCGCCCAGATCGCAACGCCCGTGGCGGCCGCGGGGAAGGCGATGCGCAACAGCACCGACGATGCGACGAGGATCGACAGGTTTGTGACCCAGCGACGGGCTTTCAGTGCGCGCATAAATTCAGGCCGTTCAAGCCGTGGATGGGAAAGCTCGAGCACGGCCAACACGGCAAAGGCGGTCAGAAAGGCGCCAAGCCGCCACGCCGGTTCCGCAATCCCGAGGAAGAGCGTTCCTTCAGCCATTCAACATCACTCCGCCTTGCGCGCAGTCCATGGCGTGTTGCCGGGGAACCCATGTCGGCTACTTGCGGAAGCGTGCAATCGCGCCGCGTTCGATGGCCGCGCAGGTAAGCTTGTCGAGCCCGAACCGGTCGCGCAGCAACTGCAGAAGGCGGATTTCTTCGTTGCGGACGCGCTGGTCGGCGGCGGCGATCTCGACTGCAAGCGCATAGGCCGTATCGTGAAGCCGTTGCGGCAATGCCTCGCGAACCATTTCGAGCGTCACGTCGAGACCTTCCGGGGCGGCGAGCTGAGCCGCGCAGTCGCGGCCGATCTGAATCAGCCTGTTCTCGTCGAATCCCTCGAAAGAGGGCAGGAAGCGCACGAGAGTACCGATGCGCGCGAATTCGTCGTCGGTCATGTCGCGGTCGACGGCCGACATCATGACCATGACATAGACGAGGGCTTCTTGTTGGCTAAGGCTTGAGGGCATGGCTCTCTCCGTGGAATTGCAGCAGTTAATTGGGAATCTCGTCGTCGGCTTGCAAGCCTGGGGTGCTTTCGCCACGGAGCATGATCTAGGGAGCGCGGTCGATATCGCGCGGATCATTGCCGTAGAAGCCTAGTCTCGCCTTTCGCGCCTCGTCCGCCTGCGCCTTGAGGTTGGAGCCGGCCCGCGGCGTTGCCCATCCATTCGCAACGAGCCATCCGGTTACGTTCTCGCCGCCGACCTTGCATGTGGCGGCGGTTGTCCCGTCCGCCTTCTCTTCGATCTCCTCACAGGCAAGGGCGCGGGCTCTGAGAAAGTTGCGAAATGCCGTACGCGCGACCACGCCGCACGGCCAGCTTCTTTCTCCGCTTCCGCAGACTCTTTCGATGCTTTCCGGCTCCATGTCCTTGAGCTGCACGGTCCTGTCGCCGGCCTGGACAAGTCCGGCGGCAAGCGCGACGGGCCGTTGAAGGATAATGGACGAAGGCTGTTCCTTCTCCTTTGGTTCGGAAAGCGCCGGTCGCGGCGCAATGCGCTGGAGCGGCTGGGCGAGATCCTCCTCGGGAGGGACGACAAGATCAGGCTCGACGGTTCGCACCGTCAGGCGAGCGCCCTTTGCAGCGGTTTCCTGCTTGGCGGCGGGCGGAGCGGCTACGTCAGCAATCGTGGCCTTATCGGGCTCCTCGACTGCTGTCGAATCCGGTGTATCGAGAACGAAATCGGGCGCCGCAGCGCTTTCGCGGTCACGGATGACGGCGCCGCCGCTCATAAGGATGGCGGCGTAGAGCGCAAGCGCGGCGAGGCCGCCGGCCGCGATGACGAGTTGTTGGCGCATCAGCTGGCCTGTCCTACTGGCTGGCCCAGAGAATCCGGGCGATCCATTCGATGTCTTTCATCTCGAAACTGCGATTGGGATGGTCGGGGTTGAGCGACAGAAGCTCGATGCCGCGCGGCGTCTGCCGCGCCAGCAGCTTGGCCACGACCTCGCCGTCGCGGGTTTTGACGACGACCCGATCGCCGCGACGCACCTGCGCATTTGGGTCGACAATGAGGATATCGCCGTCGCGGTAAAGCGGCAGCATGCTGTCGCCCTGGACTTCCAGCCCATACACCCCCGCTCTCTTCTGCGGCGCGACCGGAAACTCGATCTCGTCCCAGCCCTGCCCGGCGGGGAAGCCGCCGTCATCGAAGTAGCCGCCGGTGCCGGCCTGGGCGAAGCCGATCAACGGAATGCCGGAAACCGGCTCCGTCGAGGGCGCCACGCTGTCGCCGGGCTGCAGGAGCGCCAGGAACTGGTCGACGCTGGCGCCGGTCGCTTCCAGGACCTTGGCGATCGATTCCGTCGAGGGCCAGCGGTCACGGCCGTCGGGGGACTTGCGCTTCGATTTGTTGAAGGAGGTGGGATCAAGCCCGGACCGGCGCGCTAAGCCCGATGGCGAAAGCTGATGGCGCTGCGCCAGTGCATCGATCGCGCGCCAGATGCTGTCATGTGAAAGCATGTCGGTCCACCCTGGAAGGCGAGCGACGCCCATCCCTTCTGCATGTCTTTGTCCCCACTGGGATTTTGTGGATAAGACATGCAGCAATTCAAAGTGCCACAGCGATTTTTGCGCGTCAGTTATGACGCGCAGCGCTGTAGGTTCAACAGTAACGGAGCGCGGGAGGGCCGTAAAGGACGGAAAGGAAAATAGTCCTTTCCGACTGTAGGCGTTCACGTGCTATCCGGCGACCTTGCGCCCCTTCGCCTTCCGAGCCAGCACATCTTCATAGGCTTTCTGCAGGCGCTCGCGCACCGAGGATTCCCCGTGCTCGGTGAACCCGGCGCCGAGATGCTCGGCCCTGAGTTCGTCCATGAAACGCTCCCAGAGGGCTGGCCCGCCTTCCTCCATCAGCTCAGCGCGGATGCTGAGCTCTTCGCTGACCGGCAGGTAGCGCCGTCCCCAGGCGCCGAGATGCGCCATGATTGGCACCAGCGCGATCGCCATCTCCGTCAGACTGTAGATCGCCTTCTGCTTATGGGTGGGATCGTCGCTCTTCGTCAGCATGCCGACTTCCATGAGCGTTTTCAGGCGGTCGGCGAGGATATTTGAGGAGATACCTTCTTCGGAGCGCAGGAGCTCGCGGAAGTGCCGCTTGCCGCCGAAGATCATGTCGCGAATGATCAGAAGGCTCCATTTGTCGCCGAAAACCTCGAGCGAGAGGTTGATCGGGCAACCAGAGCGGTGATCTTCAGGCATATCGGTCTCCAGGGGCGAAGGGGATATCGCGGACGTCCTGCCCACGATGCCCTAAACTGATTGCATTATTGCAGCAGTTAAGCTAGGGCGCAACTGCTTCCAAGTCGCAAGCAGTTCGCCATCCGCTGATGTCGAACCCTGAAGCGGTGGAGGTAGATCACTGCGGAGGAGAAGATCATGGCCGTAAAGGCAGAGAACTGGCCGGTCGCGGAATATAGCCACGACTTCCGTGTCGGCGGGCGCGAGAGCGGCCGTTTCAGCCGGGACGGCAAGACCTTCTATCTCAACGAAACTATCTCGACATCGTCGAGAACCGGCGGATCTCTCGGCCTATACGATGGCGAAGGGCGATCAGCGGATTTCCGCTTCGATCGCTACCGTCGACCTCGTGCCCGAGGGGACCGGCACACACGTCGTGTTCACCGGACAGGCTGCCTTTCTGGACCGGCTCGACAAGGTCGAATATCGCCGCGACGGCTGGGAACACCTGATCGGCTTCCTGGCGGCGGAACTCGGCGAAAAGGCCCAGGCTGCGTAGATCCTCCCATGCAAGAAAAAGGGCCGCAGCTGACGGGCGGCCCTTTGCATTCAAACGGGAAGGCTGCGGTCTACGCAGCCTTCTGCGCATTGCCATAGGGACTGAACCGCCCATAGAAGGTCTCGCCCTTCTCGGCCATCTCTTTGAGAAGCGGCGTCGGTTTGAAGTGATCGCCATAATCCTTGGCGAGCTTCTTGCAAAGCTCGACGAAGGCATTTGCACCCATGCCGTCGATGTAGGAGAGCGTACCGCCGCTATAGGGTGCAAAGCCGAAGCCAAGGATGGAGCCCACGTCGGCCTCGCGCGGGTCGGTTACGATGCCTTCCTCCATGGTGCGGGCCGCTTCCAGCGCGATCGTCACGAGGAAGCGCTGCTTCAGCACCTCGACATCGATCTTGGCGGCATCCTTCTGCGGATAGAGTTCCTTCAAGCCGGGCCAGAGATACTTCTTGGCCGGTTTTGCCGGATACTCGTAGAAGCCCTTGCCGTTTTTGCGCCCGCGGCGGTCGAGTTCGCCGACCATCTTGTCGATCAGCGCCATGTGCTTGGGATCGACGGCGTCTTCGCCGAGGTCGGCGACGGTCGCCTTCAGGATCTTCTGGCTGAGATCGATCGCGACCTCGTCGTTGAGCGAAAGGGGGCCGACCGGCATGCCGGTCATCTTGGCGGCGTTCTCGATCATCGCCGGCGGCACGCCCTCGATCAGCATGTCATAGGCTTCGTGGATATAGCGGAAGACGCAGCGGTTGACGTAAAAGCCGCGTGTGTCGTTGACGACGATCGGCGTCTTCTTGATCGCCGCGACATAGTCGAGAGCCGTGGCGAGCGCTCGGTCGCCGGTCTCCTTGCCGAGGATGACTTCCGTCAGCATCATCTTCTCCACCGGCGAGAAGAAGTGGATGCCGATGAACTGATCCGGCCGCTTCGAATTCTGGGCCAGGCCGGTAATCGGCAGGGTCGAAGTGTTGGATGCGAAGATCGCATCTTCGGCGATCACCGCCTCCACCTTCTCGATCACGTCCTTCTTCACCTGCCGGTCCTCGAACACCGCCTCGATGACGAGACCTGCATCCTTGAGCTCGCCGTAGTCGGCCGACGGCGTTATGCGGGAAAGCAGCGCTTCGCCTTCTTCCTTGGTCAGGCGGCCCTTACCGACAGAGTCCTTGACCAGCCCCTGCGAATGCGCCTTGCCCTTCTCGGCCGCTTCCACGTCGCGGTCGATGAGGGTGACTGGAATTCCGGCCGCTGCCGTGACATAGGCGATCGAGGCGCCCATGAAGCCGGCGCCGACGACGCCGACCTTCTTCAGCTCCGTCCTCGGCACACCAGCCGGACGGCGCGCGCCCTTGCCAAGCTCCTGCATCGAGACGAACAGCGAGCGGATCATCGAGAAGGCTTCAGTCGTCTGCAACACCTCGGTGAAGTAGCGCTGCTCGATCTTGAGAGCCGTGTCGAAGGGAACCTGCAGGCCCTCATAGACGCATTTCAGGATGGCAATGGCGCCCGGATAATTGCCGTAGGTCTCGCGGCGCAGGATGGCGGAGGCGGCGGGCCAGAGCTGCGCGGAGGCCGGCGTCCAGACGCCGCCGCCTGGAAGCTTGAAGCCCTTCTCGTCCCAGGGCTGAACCGCCTTCAGACCATTCTTGATCATCGCTTTGGCGGTGTCGATCAGCTTGTCCGGATCGACCGCCTCGTGGACGAGGCCCATGGCCTTGGCGCGCGCGGCGGTCAGCGACGAGCCGGTGGTCATCATCTGCAGCGCGTCCTGGGTATTGGTGAGCCGCGGCACGCGCTGCGTACCGCCCGCGCCGGGAAAGATGCCGACCTTGACCTCGGGCAGCGCGATCTTCACCGCCTTCGAATTGGAAGCGACGCGACCGTGGCAGGCGAGCGACAGCTCGAATGCGCCCCCCATGCAGGTGCCGTTGATTGCCGACACCCACGGCTTGCCGCAGGTTTCGAGCTTGCGGAAGAGCCTGCTCAGGCGGCCGACGAGATCGAAGAGCTTCTGTGCGGCATGGGCCGGATCCTTCTTTTTCTCCTCGACCTGAAGGGTGAACATCGATTTGATCATCGAGAGATCGGCTCCGCCGGAGAAGGAGGGCTTGCCGGAAGTGATGACGACGCCCTTGATCGCCGGGTCCGCAGCCGTTTGGTCGATGATAGCGTCAAGCTCTTCCATCACGTCCGGGGTGATGACGTTCATCGACTTCTCGGGCATGTCCCAGGTGACGAGCGCGATGCCGTCGGCGTCGGTTTCGATCTTGAAGTTCATGTAAGACATATTTTCTCTCCCGGGATCGGATCAGACGCGTTCAATGATCGTTGCGGTACCCATGCCGGCGCCGATGCAAAGCGTGACCAGAGCGGTGTTGAGGTCGCGGCGCTCCAGCTCGTCCAGCACCGTGCCGAGGATCATCGCGCCGGTGGCGCCGAGCGGATGGCCCATGGCGATCGCGCCGCCATTGACGTTGATCTGGTCGTGCGGAATGTCGAAGGCTTGCATATAGCGCAGAACGACGGCCGCAAAGGCCTCGTTGAGTTCGAAGAGATCGATGTCGGACAGCTCCATGTCGGCGCGCTTCAGGAGCTTTTCGGTCACGTCCACCGGACCGGTCAGCATCAGCGCCGGATCGGAGCCAATATTGGCGAATGCGCGGATGCGGGCACGCGGTTTGAGCCCCATGGATTCGCCACCGGCCTTCGAGCCGAGCAACACCGCCGCGGCGCCATCGACTATGCCGGAGGAATTGCCAGCGTGGTGGACGTAATTGATCCGCTCGATTTCCGGATGCGCCTGGATGGCGACGGCCTCAAAGCCGCCCATCTCGCCGGGCATCTGAAAGGACGGATTGAGCGAGGCGAGCGCCTGCATGTCGGTGCCGGGGCGCATATGCTCGTCGCGGTCGAGAATGGTCAGGCCGTTCTGGTCCTTGACGGGGACGACCGAGTCCTTGAAGTAGCCGTTGTCCCAGGCATGTGCCGCGCGCTTCTGACTCTCGACAGCGTAGGCGTCGACATCATCGCGGGAGAAGCCGTATTTCGTGGCGATCAGGTCGGCCGAGACGCCCTGCGGCATGAAATAGGCCGGCAGGTTGACGGAGGGATCCATGAACCAGGCGCCGCCGGACATGCCGAGACCCACGCGCGACATCGACTCGACGCCCCCGGCGATGACGATTTCGTCCGCCCCTTGGGCGATCTTGGCGGAGCCGAAATTGACCGCGTCGAGACCCGAGGCGCAGAAGCGGGAAATCTGCATACCCGGCGCTCGCTTCGAGTAGCCGGCCTCGAAGGCTGCGGCCTTCGGGATCACCGCGCCCGCGTCCATCACCGGATCGACGCAGCCCATGATGATGTCGTCGACGGTGGCGGTATCGAGCCCGTTGCGGTCGCGCACGGCCTCGAGCACCTTGGTTGCAAGGCGCACGGAAGGCACCTCATGAAGGGCCCCGTCCTTCTTGCCACGGCCGCGCGGCGTGCGCACATGGTCGTATACGAAGACTTTCGTCATCTCTTGATCTCCCTTTGGGCGGCACTCCTGGCGCCGGCATATAAATATTGGACCGGGACGCGGGCTGAAAACCGCGGCAGAATTTTTCCTCATCCAACTCCAGCTTGAAATCAGAATGCGGCGGCGTCCAGAGCCATCATCGTGTCGGCGCCGGTTTCGATACGGGCCTTGCGAAGCGCCGTTTCCGGCAGGATGCGTTCCATGAAGAACCTCGCCGTGATCAGCTTGCTCCTGAGATAAGCGGCATTGTCGCTCTCGCCTGCGGCGAGCTTCTCCTCTGCCGTCTTCGCGATCTTTGCCCACATGTAACCAAGGACGACCAGGCCGAAGAGGTGCATATAGTCGGTCGAGCCGGCGCCGGCATTGTCGGGCTTGGCCATGGCATTCTGCATGAACCACATGGTTGCCCCCCGCAGGTCGTTGAGCCCCTTCTTCAAGGCCTTGGTGTAGCCGGAGAGCCTTTCGTCATCGCGGTTCTCCTCGCAGAAATCGCCGATTTCCTTGAACATGGCCATAACCGCGCGGCCGCCGTTCATGGCGAGCTTGCGGCCCACAAGGTCGAGCGCCTGGATACCGTTCGCCCCTTCATAGATCATGGAGATACGGGCGTCGCGCACGTACTGGCTCATGCCGTGCTCTTCGATATAGCCATGGCCGCCGAAGACCTGCTGCGCCATGACCGCATGCTCAAAACCTTTGTCGGTCATGACGCCCTTGAGGATCGGCGTCATCAGGCCGAGGATATCGTCGGCGGCCTGGCGTTCCGCCTCATTGTCGGAACGATGGGAAATGTCGGACTTCAGCGCCGTCCAGAGCGTGAAGGCGCGGCCGGCTTCGTTGAAGGCCTTGATTGTCATCAGCGTTCGGCGAATGTCGGGATGGACGATAATAGGATCGGCCTTCTTCTCCGGCGCCTTGGCGCCGGAGAGGGAGCGGCCTTGCAGGCGTTCGCGGGCGTAGTTGACGGCATTCTGATAGGCGATTTCGGCGATCGAAAGCCCCTGCATGCCGACGCCGAGGCGGGCCTCGTTCATCATCACGAACATGGCATTGAGGCCCTTGTTTTCCATGCCGATCAGATAACCGGTGGCGTCGTCGTAGTTCATGACACAGGTGGCGTTCCCGTGAATGCCCATCTTGTGCTCGATCGCGCCGCAGGACACACCATTGCGCTCACCGGGCTCGCCGTCCTCGTTCAGCTTGAACTTCGGTACGATGAAGAGCGAGATGCCCTTGACGCCTTCCGGAGCGCCCTCGATTCGCGCCAGCACCAGATGGATGATGTTCTCCGACATGTCGTGTTCGCCTGCGGAGATGAAGATTTT